>JANMQB010000242.1:0-4101 GCA_031370155.1 Hyphomicrobiales bacterium
AGCGCGCCGATCGCCAGCCTGATGCCGATCTCGCGGGTCCGCTCGGTGACCGACACCAGCATGATGTTCATGATGCCGATGCCGCCGACCAGGAGGCTCACCGCCGCCACGGCGCCGAGGAGGCCGGTCATCACCGTCGAGGTCGCGGTCAGCGTACTCACCACCTGGGTCATGTCGCGCACCGTGAAATTATCGTCCTCGCCCGGCGAAACCCGGCGCAATTCGCGCAACATCGCCTCGATCTCGCCCTGCACCCCGGCGATGGCCTCGCGGCTGGCAACCGAAATAAAGATGGACGCGATGCGGTTGTTGCCGGCGATGCGGCGGTGGAAGGCTCTGAGCGGCATGATGACGGTATTGTCCTGATCGCTGCCGAAGGCCGACTGGCCCTTGGGCTCGAGCAGGCCGATCACCTCGCAGGTGACGTTTGCGAGCCTCAGCCTGTCGCCCACCGGATCGAGCCCGCCGAATAGTTCGCGGCGCACCGTCTCGCCGATCACGCAAACGGCCGCACCCGAGCGCACTTCGCCCGCCGCGAACGGGCGGCCCGACTTGAAGCTCCAGTCCTGGGCGGTGAAGAACTCGGTATCGGTGCCGGTGACGCTGGTTGCGTAATTCTCCGGGCCGTGGACCGCGGTCACCTGCTTCACCGCCGCGGGTGCGATGGCGCGAACGTTGGCGAGATTGGCGCGCAGGATGGCGATGTCGCGCTCCTGGAAGGACCGCGCCTCGCTCCCCGCCCCGCCCGGCCCGAAGATATTCTGGCCCGGCCGGACGATCAGCATGTTGCTGCCGAGCTTGGTGAGCTCTTCGGTGACCTTCCGGGTCGTGCCGGTGCCGATCGTGACCATGGCGATGACGGCGGCAACGCCGATGACGATGCCGAGGAGCGTCAGCACCGAGCGCAGCACATTGCGGCGCACCGACTGGACGGCGAGTTTGATGGTTTCCCACAGCATCAGGCGGCCTCGCGAAGACCGTCGGAGGCGATGCGGCCATCGAGGAAGCGGATGTGGCGGCGGGCATAGGCGGCCATTTCCACCTCATGGGTGACCATGATGACGGTCAATCCGCGCTCGCTGTTGAGGCGGGTCAGAAGCTCCATGATCTCGCGGCTGCGGGCGGTATCGAGATTGCCGGTGGGCTCGTCGGCGAGCAGCACCAAGGGATCGGTGACGATGGCCCTGGCGATCGCCACGCGCTGCTGCTGGCCGCCGGAGAGCTCGGCCGGCGTGTGGCGGGCGCGGTCGGCCAGGCCGACGAGCTCCAGCGCATGGGCCGCCTTCTGGCGCCGGGCCCGCCGTGCCAGCCCGCGATAGATGAGCGGCAGTTCGACATTCTCCAACGCCGTGGTCCGGGCCAGCAGATTGTAGCCCTGGAAGACAAAGCCCAGGTAATGGCGCCGCAGCAGCGCCCTGGCATCGCGCTCGAGGCCGCTGACGTCGACGCCGGCGAAGCGGTAGCGGCCGCGGCTGGGGCTGTCGAGGCAGCCGAGAATGTTCATGGCGGTGGATTTGCCCGAGCCGGAAGGGCCCATGATGGCGGCGAATTCGCCGCGACCGATGGCCAAATCGACGGAGGCCAGCGCCCGCACCTGGCCTCCGCCTTCGCCATAGATTTTTTCAACGCCTGCGAAGGCAAGGAGGGGAGCCGCCGCCGTCACTTGGCCGCCTGTCTGGCCGCGGTAATCACCTGGGCGCCCTCGGCCAGATCGCCTTTGAGGATTTCGGTCACCAGCCCGTCGGTCGCTCCCGTGGTGACAGTGACGGCGCGGGGAGCGCCATCCTCAAGAATCCAGATCTTGCGCTCGCCGTCGACCGTTTCGTTGTTGCTGGCCTTCTCGAAGCGCGGCATGCGCGGCATGAACAGGCGCGTCAGGCTGAAGCTTTCCTGCTTCCTGGGTTCCGGCGGCGCATAGCGCAGCGCCGCGTTTGGCACCGTCAGGGCTTGGCCAACTTCAGCCACCACGATGCGGGCGGTCGCGGTCATGCCGGGCCTGAGCAGCAGTTGCGAATTATCGACGCTGAGGATCGCCGTATAGGTGACGACATTCTCGGTGGTCTTCGGCGAATACTCGATGGCGCTGATCTTTGCCGGAAAGCTCCGTCCCGGATAGGCATCGACGCTGAAGGAGGCTTTCTGACCGGTCGCGACCGCGCCGATATCGGCCTCGTCGACATCGGCTTCGAGCTGCATGCGGCGCAGGTCTTCGGCGAGCTTGAACAGGATTGGCGCCTGCAGCGACGAGGCGACCGTCTGGCCCGGCTCGACGCTGCGTTTCAGCACCACGCCGTCGATCGGCGAAAGGATGCGGGATTTGTCGATATCGGTCTGGCGCAGCGCCAGATCGGCGCGGGCCACGGCGGCGTCGGCCTCGGCGGCGGCAAGTGCCGCAATCGCCCGGTCATGGGCGGCGCGCGCCTGATCGAGCTCCTGGGCTGCGGAAATGCCCTTCTGGCGAAGCGTCTCGGCGCGGGTGAGCGCCAGGGCCCGCTCGGCCAGCGTGGCGCGGGCATCGGCGATGCGCGCTTCGGTGGCGGTGAGGCTGGCGCGGGCGCGGTCGAGCTGGGCCTTCGGTCTTTCGGTATCGAGCTCGGCCAGCACGTCGCCGCGCCTGACGAGGCCGTTGGTGCCGAAATTGACGATGCGTACCACGCCCGACATTTCGCTCGACACATCGACCTCGGTGGTCGGCTGGATCTTGCCGGTTGCCGTCACCGTGATGGTGAGATCGCCGCGTGTGACCGGGGCCGTTTCGTAGGCGATGGCCGCGGTCTGGGTTTGCGTCTGCCAGAACCACCAGCCGAACCCCATGAGGAGGGCGGCCACGGCGAGCCATGCGCCGCGCTTCAACCATTTGCGGCGGCGGCTTTTGCGATCGAGCCCCAGCACCGCCTCGATGTCTTCGGGATTGGGAAGAGTCTGAATATTCATGTTCCGCCTGCGCCGTCCCGCGCATCATAAAGACGCGCCAGTTCCCGCAATTCCGTCGCATGATGCGCTGGAACTTGTGGCCGGAGCAAGACAGGGCCCATAAACAGAAATCCGGGCGTTTCCACGGGGCTTCTTGTTTCGCCATAACGCGGCCCCATGGCCGTTTGCCGGACGGCACAATTGCACCAGAATGGCGGCGGACCGTGCCGCAGTATTGGCGAAGCTATGACCACGTTACAGCTAGCGTGAAAAGCGAACGTCACAAGCAGAGGAGTCCAAAGCAATGTCCGATCCTCGCCCGCCCGAGCGCAAGCTTTCGGTTTATCACTTCAAACCTGTCGATGTGGGTGATCGGCTGGCATTCAGGCTGGTCAAGTTCATGCGGTTCGTTGCCGACGCGTTGTTCCGCCGCCGTTATGGGCATCGCGCCGTGGTGCTCGAGACCGTGGCCGCCGTGCCGGGCATGGTCGGAGGCCTCCTCAATCATTTGAAGAGCTTGCGCCGCCTCCAGGACGACCGCGGCTGGATCAAGACCTTGCTCGCCGAGGCCGAAAACGAGCGTGCCCACCTGATGACATTTCTTCAGGTGGCCCGCCCGACGTGGTTCGAACGGCTTCTCATCATTTTGGCACAGGGCGCGTTCTTCAATGCGTTCTTCCTCCTCTACCTGCTTTGGCCGCGCGTTGCGCACCGGATTGTCGGTTATCTTGAGGAAGAGGCGGTGGTCAGTTACACCGAATATCTGGCGGAAATCGACGCCGGAAAGGCCGAGAACATCGCGGCGCCGCAATTCGCAATCGACTATTGGCGGCTGGAGCCCTCCGCGCGGCTGCGCGATGTCGTGATCGCCGTGCGTCTGGACGAAGCGGGGCACCGGGATGTCAATCACCGGTTTGCCGACGATCTTGCCGGCCGCGCCGATACCGCGGCGTAGTTCGCAACAAAAAAACCCCGGCGTTTCCACCGGGGTTCTTGTTTCTAGGATGGTGGAGTGGACTTAGAAATCCATGCCACCCATGCCGCCGCCACCGCCGCCCATCGACGGCATGGCCGGCTTGTCCTTGGGCTTCTCGGCGATCATGGCTTCGGTGGTGATCAGGATCGAGGCGACCGAGGCCGCGTCCTGCAGCGCCACGCGCACCACCTTGGTGGGATCGATGATGCCGG
>JANMQB010000531.1:0-2279 GCA_031370155.1 Hyphomicrobiales bacterium
CATGGACGTTCCTGTTTTGAGGGCGCACTTATGCTGTGGGCAGTCGCGAAAGACAAGAGCAGCGGGGCGGTTCAGCAGCAGGTCTTGGGCGCCGGCGGCGGCACGTCGAGGGCCGGGTTGCGCTCGAAAAAGCCGGCCGGCATCCAATGGAAGGAAGCATAAACGACGGGCTGCACCGGCCAGTCCTCGGGGCGGCAGACATGGTGGTAGTTGAGCGTGTACCAGACGACGACATTTTCATTCTCGAGAGTGCGGTCGGCCCTGGTCCAGGCGCCGATCCCGTCGCCGCCCGCATGCTGGTTGGGAAACCAGCCGGCGGGATAAAGTTCGCCCGCGGCATATTGGGTTGCCCAGAAATGCCTGAACATGAACTCGGCGCGCTTCGCCACCGGCGCTTCGGGATCGAGGAAGGGTGTGGCATTGAGGCCCGGCACCAGCTTGTAGGCAACCGGTTGGCCATAGCGGTTCAACACATTGGGATTGACCACCTGCCAGAAGCGGGCGGATTCCAGGTTGATGTTGCGCTGGGCCTGGCGCTCGCTCTTCAAAGGCGTGACCGAGGTGCGCAGTGCGTTGCCGTAGGGATTGCCGGGGCCCATCGGCACACGCTCGGCATTCACTTCGCGCACCGCGTTGCGCGGCCCATCCACCGCCATGTCGAAGCGGAAGGAGAATGAGTGCTGGTGGACGCTGCCTTCGATGCCTTCGTCAAGGGCGGCAGCCCACGGCGAAACCGCGCCGGACTCAATAGCCGAAGGCAAGGGAATGCCGGTTGCCTTCACCTCGATGCCGATGGTGCCGTCCTGGTAGAAATACCAGAACAGGCCGTAGACATAGTTGCCGATGGTGGCGAGGGCGGAAATCACCAGGCGGCGGGAGCGGGCGCGCAATGCCGTTTCGGGCTTGCCCCAATCGCCGTATTTCCACAGTAGCCCGACGTCCTCCTCATGCATGCAGATGGCGTTGGCGATCGGCCGGGGGTTGCCGTGCCAGTCGTGGGAGCAGACATCAAAATAATGGATGTGACCCAAGCAATCGCAGCCGAGAGTCAGGCTATCGAGCAGCGAGCCGATGCCGTATTCGCCAAGATCGAAGGCATTGCGGCGGAAGGAGCCGGGGGTTGGATCGCCATAGGGCACGACCATCTCGACGAGCGAGGCGCGGTGCATGATGGAGCGCAGCCGCCCCTGGTCCTCATAGCCGATATCATGGAGGATCAGGCCTTCGCGGACGTTGAAGCCGATGCGCAGGCGCCATTTCTGCCAGCGCACTTCTTGGCCGTTGACCGTGAAGCTGGGTCCATCGGGCTGGCCGATCTCCAGGGGCTTCACGTCGCCGCGCAACCCGTCCGTCAGTTTGATCGGGGAGGAATTGGGCGGCAACGGCAGGACGCCGAAATCGTCGATGCGGACGACACGGCGGCGGCGCAGGTCGATCACCGGATGGAGATTGACGATCGGCCGTCCATAGGGATTGTCGCCCGCGTCGTTGGCGAGCCAGCAGCGGCCATAGGCAAGCCGCTCGCCCGCTTCGCCGGCAATGCCGAAATTGCCGGCCGCCCAGGGCTCGACCAGAACCTTGTCCAAATCGGCGATGCCGCGCTTGCGGCAGGCCTCCTGAAAGGCCGGATCGGCCTTGGCGATGCGGCCGCCCTCGGCGAATTCATCGATGACGATGCGGGCCTGGACACCGGGAACATGGCGCCAGTCCTTCAATGCGCCCTGCGCCAAATCGACCAGGCCAGTGAAGGTGCGGTTGGACGAGGGTTCATAGCAGCAGACATAGGCATGGCGGGCCGCAGGATCGCCAATGAGAAGCCGTGCCTTGTCGCTTTCATCAAGCGCGATGGTCTCGAACCAGGCGCCGGCATCGAGGCCCGCCTGGTCACTTATGGCCTTGGCGGCCACGGCAATTTCCTCCGCGGTCAGCGGGTCGCAGGCGTGTCTTTGTATCATGGATGCCCTCTCCGGCGGCCAGATTAGCCGCCGGGCCGCCGCAAGCGCAACGGCGGGCGTTGAGCTTCACCGCCATCGGTCCTATGAAAGCGTTTTCGGGAGGTTCTCCAACTTGGACAAGCAGGCCCGCGAGAGGAAAGCCAAGAAGCTGCCCTATCAGGAGCCGCATCTCACGGCGTCTCCCAACAAGCTCCTGGAGGAGGCGATCGGGCGCGAGGTCAAGCGCTTCCGGGAAAAGCTCGGCCTCACCATTTCGGAACTCGCCAAGGCGGCGGAGATGTCGGCCGGCATGCTGTCGAAGATCGAGAACGGCGCCACTTCGCC
>JANMQB010000272.1:0-2634 GCA_031370155.1 Hyphomicrobiales bacterium
GCGGGCGGCAGCACGATGCGCTGCGTGTCGCGCCGCGGCGCATTCAAAGCATCCGCGGTTGTCATGGGGGGGCGTTTGTTATCCTTGGCGATGAAGCGGCCATGCACATGGCAGGCGCGGATGCGGACTTCCAGCATCACCGGTGTGTTTGAAGCTTCCGACAATTCGAAACCGTCCGCCACCGCCTTGACGATCGATTCGAGATTGGGGCGCGGATCAAGCAGCCAGATCTGCGATTTCATGGCGAAGGCGTGGCTGCGCTCCTGCATGATGGAGGAGCCCTCGCCATAATCCTCGCCGACGATCACCAACGCGCCGCCAGTGACCCCGCCGGAAGCGAGATTGGCCAGCGCATCGGAGGCGACATTGGTGCCGACGGTCGCCTTGAAAGTGGCAGCGCCGCGGATCGGGTAATGCACCGAAGCCGCGAGTGCCGCAGCGGCGGCGGCTTCGGAGGCGCTCGCCTCGAAGTGAACGCCAAGCTCGTCGAGCACGCCTTTCGCATCGGCAAGCACGTCCATCAGATGCGAAATAGGCGCGCCCTGATAACCGGTGACATAGCCCACGCCGCATTGCAGCAGAGCCTTGGTGATGGCGAGAATTCCTTCGCCGCGGAACTCCTCGCCCGCGCCGAGCTTCAGCTTCGCCACGTCATCGGCAAAGGAGCGTTCTACCATGGCTCATCCACCCTGGATGCGCGGCAGCAGATAGACCTCGGCCTTCTCGGGGATGGTCTCGCCCCAACTGTCGCGGAAAATCTTGCCGTTGATCGAAACCGCGATGCCGCGCGCGATGTGCGGCGCCATGCCGGGGTACTGCTCTTCGAGCTTGCGGAACAACTCGCGGATCGTTCCAGCCTCGATCTTGACGGAGGACGCTCCACCGGCAGCCGGCCGGAGCGCCCCCCAGAGATGGACCTCAGCCATCAATGCTTCTTCGCACCCTCAATCGCATTGAGGATGCGTGGCGGCGACATGGGCACATGGGTCATGCGCACGCCGACCGCATTCGACACGGCATTGGCGATCGCCGCGAGCGGCGGCACGATCGAAGTTTCGCCCACGCCACGGATGCCATAGGGATGGTTGGGGTTGGGAATCTCGAGGATCTGCGTGTCGATGAACGGCAGGTCCGAGCAGACCGGAATGCGGTAGTCGAGGAAGCCCGCGTTCTGCAGCCGTCCGTCCTTGCCATAGATATATTCCTCGTTCAGCGCCCAGCCGATACCTTGCGCAGCGCCGCCCTGGTACTGGCCTTCGACATAGGTGGGGTGAACCGCCTTGCCGGCATCCTGGATGACCGTGTAACGCAGAACGGTGGTCTTGCCGGTTTCAGGATCGATCTCCACGTCGCAGATGTGGGTGGCGAATGACACGCCCGCACCATCGGCTACGATTTCATTGTGGCCGGCGATGGGGCCGCCGGTATTGCCCGCGGCCGCGGCGATTTCCTTGAGCGACAGCGGCGCCAGGTTGCCGTGGCTCGAGCCCTTGGCCTTGGCGTGGCCGTCTTCCCAGACGACGTCATCGACCGGGATTTCCCACATCTTGGCGGCGCGCTCGCGCAGCACCTGGATGGCATTGCGGGCGGCAAAGATCGTCGCCATGCTGGAGGAGAAGGTGCCGCGGCTGCCGTCGGTCATGTCGTTATGACCGAGGGTGCCGGTGTCGGCGACATTGCACTTCACCTGCTCATAGGGAACGCCCAATTCTTCCGCCGCCACCATCGTCAGGGAGGCGCGCGAGCCGCCCACGTCGATTGTTCCGACGGTGAGCGTTACGGTCCCATCGACGCCGACGTTGATGTCGGTGCAGGTCTGACCGCCGAAATTGAACCAGAAGCCGCAGGCCATGCCGCGTCCCTGGTTCTTCCTGAGCGATGCCTTCATGTGTGGATGGCTCTTTGCCGCTTCCAGCGTCGGGCCGATACCGATCGGACCATAGACCGGGCCATAGGACGACTTGGTGCCCTGCTTCGCCGCATTCTTGATGCGGAAGTCAACCGGGTCCATGCCGATCTTATGGGCGATTTCGTCGACAACGCTTTCAACCGCGAAGGCGGCCATCGGCGCAGAAGGTGCGCGATAGGCTGTCGTCTTCGGCCGGTTGACGAGCACTTCATAGCCAACGGACTTGACGTTCTTCAGATCGTAGCAAGCGAAGGACGTCATGGCGCCGAGTTCGGCCCACATGCCGAGGTAAGGACCGCCGGAATAGCGGAGCGTTGCCTCGGCGGCGGTTATGGTGCCGTCCTTCTTGACGCCCATCTTGACGTCGATCGAAGTGGCGCTGGTCGGGCCCGAGGCGCGAAAGACTTCCTCCCGCGACATGACGAGCTTCACCGGCCGATTGGCCTTGCGCGACAAGGCCAGTGCAACGGGTTCGGTCCAGACATGGGTCTTGCCGCCGAAGCCACCGCCGATTTCGGAAGCGGTCACCCGCAGCTTGGACACGTCCATGCCGAGCAACTGGGCGCAGGTGTTGCGGTAGACGAAATGGCCCTGGGTGCAAACCCAGAGTTCGCCCTGGCCGTCGGGACCGACGCTGGCGAGGCAGGCATGCGGCTCGATGTAGCCCTGGTGCGTCTGTTCGGTCTTGAAGCTGCGCGCGATGATGACATCGGCCTCCTTGAAGC
>JANMQB010000278.1:0-7126 GCA_031370155.1 Hyphomicrobiales bacterium
GCCGTGCTGGTGAGATAGATATCGAGGAAGCCGACCGGCTCGACGAATCCCGGCGCGAGCCCCGTCTCTTCTTCCGCCTCGCAGCGCCGCCGCGACCGGCCCGGCATCGCTCTCGTCGATGCGGCCGCCGGGAAAGGCCACCTGGCCGCCATGGCGCGCCAGATGCTCGGTGCGCTGGGTGAGGAGCAGCGTCAGTCCGGAAGCCCTCGCCACCACCGGCACCAGCACCGCGGCGGGCTTGGGGCTAGTCCCCGGCAGAATGATAGCGGCATCCGGATTGAGATCGTCGTCGCTGCGCCGGTGGGCCTCCGGCGCGGCCGCATGCAGCCGCTCTTTCGCCAGCGCCCGGAATTCCGTCGCATCGAAGCGGAACCCGGACATTATGTTCCGATGCCGATGTCGGTGGCCCGCTGCATCGGAAAGAATTGTCCCGACGACCACACGCCGAACCAGCCGTCCTCGACTGTGCCGCGGGCCACGAGATCGTAGAACAGGGCCCGCGACACCAGCGCCTCGAGCCTGGCCCGCACCAGCACATAGGGCTTGAGCCCGCCGGTTCCTTCTTCGGTTTCAAAACGCAGAGGATGCGCGGGATCGACGGTGACGCCGTCGTCGACCTGGGTTTCGAAACGGATCACCTGATTGCGGCCCTCGCCTTCCGCCTGCATGCGGATCGCCAGGAACGGCGCATCCTCGACCGTGAGGCCGCATTTTTCAACGGGCGTCACCAGATAATATCTGCCGTCCTCGTCGCGCCGCAGCACCGAGGAAAAAAGCTTGACCAGCGGCTTCCGGCCGATCGGCGAATTCATGTAGAACCAGGTGCCGTCGCGGGCGATGCGCATGTCGAGGTCGCCGCAGAACGGCGGGTTCCACAGATGCACCGGCGGCAGGCCCTTGGCCGCACCGGCGGCTTGCTTCAGCCCCCGCAACGGATTGCTTGCATCGCGCAACTCTGCCGTCATGATGGCCGGGCCCGGTTCCATAAGTGAGTCGTCATTTTAACCGCCTCTTTTAGGCCATTCTCCTCCAGGAGGATGCCGTTAACGCCAAAACAACTGCCGGTCCTCCATCACTGACTGCGGCAAACTATAGTGAAACCCATGGCAAGCATCAACGAAGCAGACCGCAAGATCGTCGGCGAACTGGAAAGCGTGGGCGCCCGCCTGGAAAAGGTGCGCGGCGCCATGGGCCGGGTGATTTTCGGCCAGGACGAGGTGATCGAACTGGCGCTCACCGCCATTCTCGGCGGTGGACACGCCCTGCTGGTCGGCGTTCCGGGACTCGCCAAGACCAAGCTCGCCACTTCGCTCGGCCGCGTTCTCGGCCTCGAGGAAAAGCGCGTGCAGTTCACCCCCGACTTGATGCCGGCCGACATTCTCGGTTCCGAGGTTTTGGAGGAGAGCGATACGGGGCGCCGCCAATTCCGTTTCGTGCCGGGTCCGGTGTTCTGCCAGTTGCTGATGGCCGATGAAATCAACCGCGCCAGCCCGCGCACCCAGTCGGCGCTGCTGCAGGCGATGCAGGAACATCACATCACCGTCGCCGGCGAGCGCCACGATCTGCCGCGCCCCTTCCATGTTCTCGCCACCCAGAACCCGATCGAACAGGAAGGCACCTATCCGCTGCCCGAGGCCCAGCTCGACCGCTTCCTGCTGGAGATCGATGTGCCCTATCCGGCACTCGAGGCCGAGCGCCGCATGCTCTTCGCCACCACCGGCAAGGATGAACAGGAGGCGGAGAAGGTGCTCAACACCGCCGAGCTGATGAGTGCCCAGCGCCTGACCCGCGTCATTCCGGTGGGCGAGCAGGTGGCCGAAGCCATTCTGAAGATCGTCCGTGCCTCGCGGCCCGGTCCCGACGCCGACAGCTTCGTCAACCAGAATGTCGCCTGGGGGCCGAGCCCGCGCGCCAGCCAGGCGCTGATGCTCGGCGTGCGCGCCAGGGCTCTCCTGCAAGGCCGGCTGTCGCCCTCGGTCGAGGATGTGCTGGCCCTGGTGCGGCCGGTCTTCCGCCATCGCATGGCCTTGAATTTCACCGCCCGCGCCGAGGGCCATTCGGTCGACAGCGTCATCGGCCGGCTCAAGGACATGCTCGCCTGACGGCGCCTGGGCCCATGTCTTCCGCGCCAGCGATTTTACTCACCGACCGCGCCGAGGCCGCCTCGCGGGCCCTGCCGCCTCTGCTGGTCGAGGCCGAGCGCATCGCCGCCACCGTGATTCTCGGCGTGCATGGCCGCAAGCGCTCCGGCCCCGGCGAGAATTTCTGGCAATACCGGACCTACAGTTTCGGCGATCCGGTGCAGCGCATCGACTGGCACAAATCCGCCAGATCGGATCGTGTGTTCATCCGCGAGAACGAATGGGAAGCCGCCAACACATTATGGTTGTGGGCCTCGCCGGCGCCCACCATGACCTTCAAGTCGCATCTTGCGAAAACCACCAAGCGCGACCGCGCCATGCTGATCGCGCTGGCGCTCGGCGCCCTTGCGGTGCGCGCCCATGAGCGCGTTGCCGCCGTCGGCAGCCCTTTCGCACCCGGCCACGCCCGCGGCAGCCTGGCGCGGATCGCCGAATGGATGCAGCACCAGCAAGGACCGGGCCTTCCGGCGGCGGGGCCGATGCAGCGCTATTCCAGCGCCGTGCTGCTCGCCGATTTCTATGAGCGGCCGGACGACATCCGCAAGGCGGTGACCGGCTTTGCCGCATCGGGCGTCAACGGCCATTTGATCCAGGTCACCGATCCCGCCGAAGAGACGCTGCCCTATGCCGGCCGCATGGAATTCCGGGAAATGGCGGGACCGCTCCGCTTCCTCGCCGGCAAGACCGAATTGCTGCGCGAGGCCTATGCCGAGAAGTTTCGCGAACACCGCGAGGCGCTGCGCGATATTGCCTTCCGCGCCGGCTGGAGCTTTACCGCCCACCGCACCGACCGCTCCGTCGCCCAGTTGCTGATGCTGCTGCACGGATTGATCGGCGGCGCCAAGAGCCGCGCCTTCGGTGTGGGAAGCATCGCATGACGGGCTTCCTGCAGGCCTTGACCTTCACCACGCCCTTGGCTCTCGCCGGGCTGTTGCTGCTGCCGGTCATCTGGTGGCTGCTGCGTTTCACGCCGCCCCGGCCCGAGATACTGCGCTTTCCGCCGCTGCGCCTGCTGCTCGATCTGGTGAACCGCCAGGAACAGCCCGACAAGACGCCCTGGTGGCTGATGCTGCTCAGGCTCGCCATCGCCGCCCTGGTCATTATCGGCGTCTCGCATCCCCTGCATGCGCCGGGCCATGTCGCCGCCCTGGGCGGGGAACCGCTCCTGCTCATCGTCGACGACAGCTGGGCCGCCGCCCGCCATTGGGACAAGCGCCAGGCGATCATCGCGGAAGTTCTCGACAATGCGAGACGGGCCGGCGCCACCGTGACACTTGCCACCACGACGCCCGAGGCGAGACCGTCGGGCCTTGAGCCGCTCTCCGCCGAGGCTGCCGGGCGCACGGCCGCGACCCTCGAGCCCAAGGCACTCGATCCCGATTACCAGGGCCTCCTGGCGCGTCTGAAGTCGGTCTTTGGTACCAGTTCGGAGTTCCGCATCGTGTGGATCGGCGATGGCGTCGATCGCGGCGGTGCCAAAGAATTTGCTGCCGGGCTCGCAGCCCTTGCCAATGGCAACGCATCCGTCGAAGCCGTCATGCCCGAGGTGGCACAACTGCCGCTGGCGCTGGCCACACCGGCGATCGACGGCGGTCGCATCGAGATCACCGCGCTCCGTGCAATTGCGGGCCAGCCTGGTGCTGCGAAAGTCCGCGCCGTGGCCGGCAATGGTCGCGATCTCGCCGATGCCACGCTGACTTTCGCCGCTGGCAGCGGCAAGGCCAAGGCGATGCTCGAGCTTCCCGTCGAGTTGCGCAACGAGGTCCAGCGCATCGAGATCGAAGGCGAACGCAATGCCGCCGCGACGTTCCTCTTCGACGACCGCTGGCGCAGAAAATCCGTGGCGCTACAATCGGGCACCGCGCTCGAGGCGGCGCAGCCTCTGCTCTCGCCGCTCTATTATGTCTCGCGCGCCCTTGAGCCCTACGCCGAACTCGCCGAGCCCGCCGATGCCAGGGCGCTCAAGGAACGGCTCGATGCCGGGCTCTCCATGCTGGTGCTGGCCGATATCGGCGTCTTGCCGCGGGAGACGGCGCAGATGGTGGCGGCGTGGTTGGAGCGCGGCGGCGTGCTGGTGCGTTTCGCCGGACCCCGCCTGGCCGGCGCCCAGGACGGGCTCATTCCGGTAAGCCTGCGCGAAGGCGGACGCGAGCTTGGCAGCGCCCTGAGCTGGGAAACCCCGCAGGCTCTGCAGCAATTCCCGCAACTGAGTCCCTTCGCCGGCCTGACCCCCGATCCGGCGATCCGCGTCACCCGCCAGGTTCTGGCCGAACCCGACAGCGAACTCCCCGACAAGGTCTGGGCAAGTCTCGAGGATGGAACTCCCCTGGTGACAGCGCAGCGCAAGGGCAAGGGTCTCCTGGTGCTGTTCCATGTGACGGCCAATGCCGACTGGTCCAACCTGCCGCTCACCGGCCTGTTCGTCGAAATGCTGCGCCGGGTTGTCGATCTCGCCCCCGGTGCCGGCGGCGGCGGCGCGGCCGGAGCCGTACCGGGCACCGATGCCGCCACCGGCTTCAGCCCGCGCCGGGCGCTGTCGGGCCATGGCGAGCTGATCGATCCCTTGCCGGACTCGCGCCCCATCGCCTTGGCCGAGATCGACAAGGCCGTAGCCTCGCCCGAACATCCCGCCGGCCTCTATGTCCGCGGCGCCATGGAACGCGCCATCAATATCGCCCAGGGCGGCGAGGCGATCATGCCGGTCAAGGACCTGCCATCCGGCGTGGCGCTGCGCTCGCTGACACCGCTCCCGGCAACGGCACTCGCACCTTTCGCTTTCGCCGCCGCCGTGATCCTTTTTCTGCTCGACTGTATCGCCGCACTCATGCTCGGAGGCCACTGGCGGCGGCTGCGCATGGGCGGCGCCACTGCGGCGCTGCTGCTCACGGCCGTTCTCTCCGCGCCCCATTCCGCACAGGCCCAGGACGTCGACGACTTCGCGTTGCGCAGCACGCTTGCGACCCATTTCGCCTATGTGCTCACCGGCGATGCCGAGATCGACCGCATCAGCGAGGAGGGCCTGAAAGGTCTGGGCGTCATTCTCAAGGACCGCACCTCGGTCGAGCCGGGCGATCCCATGGGCATCGATATCGAGCGCGACGAGATCGTGTTCTTCCCGATGCTCTACTGGCCGGTGCGGGCCGAAGCCACCGTGCCGTCCGATGCGGCGCTTGCCCGCATCGATGCCTTCATGAAGAACGGCGGCACTATCTTCTTCGACCTGCGCGATGATGGTGCCGGCTTCGAGTCCCTTTCCGGCGGCGCCACGGCCCCGGCCGAAGCGCTGCGCCGCATGCTGGCGAAGCTCGATATTCCACCGCTCGAGCCGGTGCCCGCCGAACACGTGCTGACCAAGGCCTTCTATCTGTTGCAGTCCTTTCCCGGCCGCTATGACCGTGGCCAGATCTGGGTCGAGCGCACCGATGCGCAAGGCTCGGTGACCGGCAATGCCGACGGCGTCAGCTCCATCATCATCGGTTCCAACGATTATGCCGCCGCCTGGGCGATCGACGATCGGGGCCAGCCGCCCTATGCCGTGGTTCCCGGCACCGGCCGCCAGCGCGAAATGGCCTACCGCGCCGGCATCAACATCGTGATGTATGTCCTGACCGGCAATTACAAGGCCGACCAGGTGCATGTGCCCGCCCTCCTCGAACGGCTGGGGCAATAGATGGGCTGGCAAGTCTCATTCGCTCCCGTCCTGCCGCTGTGGCTCATCGCGGCACTGGCCGCTGTTGGTCTTATTCTGATCGCCGCCTCGGCATTGGCGAAGAGCCGTGGCTGGTGGCTGCGCGGCCTGGCGCTGGCACTTCTCCTGCTCGCCCTCACCGATCCCTCGATCCGCAACGAGGAACGCGAGGAACTCAGCGACATCGCAGTCGCCGTCATAGACCGCAGCATCAGCCAAGAGACCGGCAACCGCCTCGAGCAGGCCGATGCCGCCGAACAGGCGCTGAAGCAAATCGGCCAGCGCCTCGACAATTTCGAATTGCGCATCGTCTCGGTGCGCTCCGGCATCACCGCCGATGACGACGGCACCCGCGCCTTCGAGGCGCTCAACCGGGCGCTCGCCGAAATCCCCCCCGAGCGCTTTGCCGGGGCGGTGATGGTGACCGATGGCCAGGTCCACGATGTTCCAACGGACCCTTCGAAGTCCGGCATCGGCGGCCCGCTGCATGCGCTGCTCACCGGCAGCAAGAACGAGCGCGATCGCCGGGTGGTGATCGACCAGGCGCCGCGCTTCGGCATCGTCGGCAAGGAGCAGACGATCCGCTTCCATGTCGAGGATATTGGCGGCGACGGCGCGCCCGTGGCGGTGACGGTGAGGCTGGCCGGCCGCGAGCCGCAGGCAGCCAATATTGCGCCGGGCAGCATCGTCGAGTTCTCCTTCCCCATCGATCACGGCGGCCAGAACATCGTCGAGATCGCCGTGCCGCCGCTGGCTGGGGAAATCTCCAACCAGAACAACCGCGCCGTCACCGTCATTGAAGGCGTCCGCGACCGGCTACGAGTCCTGCTGGTATCGGGTGAGCCGCATCCGGGCGAACGCTCCTGGCGCAATCTCCTGAAAGCCGATGCCTCCGTCGATCTCGTGCACTTCACCATCCTGCGGCCCCAGGACAAGCAGGACGGCACTCCCATCAACGAACTGGCGCTCATCGCCTTTCCCACCCGCGAACTGTTTATCGACAAGATCAAGGAATTCGATCTGGTGATCTTCGACCGCTATCACCGGGAAGCCGTGCTGCCGGAAACCTACATCATGCAGATCGCCAGCTATGTCGAAGAAGGTGGCGCGCTGCTGGTGGCCGCAGGACCAGAATTTGCAGCTTTCGACGGCCTCTACAGCACGCCCTTGAACAGTGTTTTGGCAGCCTCTCCAACCGGCACGGTTTTGGACGGCGCGTTTCGCCCGAAGGTCACCACTTTCGGCCACCGCCATCCCGTAACCGGTAGTCTGACGGGGGGCGAAACCGATGAGCCAA
>JANMQB010000284.1:0-1512 GCA_031370155.1 Hyphomicrobiales bacterium
CGACGGCTGCGGCATCAGCCCGCGCAGGGTGGGATTGAGAAAGGCCTCCGCCTCCTCGAGCCCGACGCCGCGCGCCGCCAGCACGCGCCCCAGAATTTCCGGCAGCTCATGGCGTTCGGCGATCGCCTCCGCCAGCCGCGAGTCCTCCAGCCGCGGCCTCCACCGCCGCCCGGTGGCCGAGCGCTGCACATTGAGGAAATCGCTCACAGCCGTTCGATGCGGATCATGCGCGCGCGTGTGGCCACGTGTCCGTCCTTCTCGATACGCGCCAAGGCCGCGCGCATGGCGGTCTCGACCGTGTCGTGGGTGATGAGAATGAAGGGCGCGGTGGCGCGCGGCGCATCCTTTTCCTGCTTGCCGCGCTGCACGATGCTTTCGATCGAGATTTTTTCATCCGCCAGGATGCGGGCGATGGCCGCCACCGCCCCCGGCCGGTCGTGCAATTCCAGCGCCACATAGAAACCGCCCTCATGGGCCTTTTTCGGCGCCACCTTGTAGGGCTTGAGCTGTGCCGCCGGCACGCCGAAGGCGGGGCGCAAATTGCCGCGCGCGATGTCGACGATGTCGGAGACAACCGCCGAGGCGGTGGGATGGGCGCCGGCACCCCGGCCTTCCAGCATCAGGTCGCCCACGAAATCGCCCTTGACCACCACGGCATTGAACACGCCGTCGGTATCGGCGACCGGCGAGCCCTTGGGCACCAGCGTCGGATTGACCCGCTGCTCGATCCCCTCCTCATGCGCCACGGCGACGCCGAGCAGCTTGATCTTGTAGCCCATGTCGGAGGCGTTGCGGATATCGGCTAGGGTGATCGCCTCGATGCCCTCGATGTCGATGGCCTTGAGATTGACCTCCGTGCCGAAGGCAAGCGAGGTCAGCACCGCCAGCTTGTGGGCGGTATCGAAGCCGCCGACATCGTAGGTCGGATCGGCCTCGGCGTAACCCAGCGCCTGGGCCTCCTTGAGCACATCGGCGAAGCTGCGGCCCTCATTGGCCATCTTGGTCAGGATGTAATTGCAGGTGCCGTTGAGGATGCCGAACAGCTTGGCGATGCGGTTGCCGGCCAGGCTCTCGCGCAGCGTCTTGACGATCGGAATGCCACCCGCCACCGCGGCCTCGAAATTGAGCGCCACACCCTTGTCTTCGGCGAGCCGCGCCAGCCCCGCGCCATGATGGGCGAGCAACGCCTTGTTGGCGGTCACCACATGCTTGCCCGCTCTAAGTGCCGCTTCCACCGCCGCCTTGGCCGGATCGCCCTCGCCGCCCATCAATTCCACGAAGACATCGATTTCGGGAGCGGCCGCGAGCTTCACGGGATCGCCGTACCAGCCGAACCGCGACACATCGTGCCCCCGGTTCTTCTTGGCGTCGCGGGCGCTCACCGCTGTGACTTCGACCGCCATGCCGGCCCGGGCCGCAATCAGGCCCGCATGTTTGCCGAGTAAGTCGAGCACCCCGGTGCCCACTGTACCCAGGCCCGCCAGACCGAGCCGCAAGCTTTTCGCCATAAAG
>JANMQB010000286.1:0-1619 GCA_031370155.1 Hyphomicrobiales bacterium
CCGACGTGGCGATTGCGAGCATCAGACTGGCATGGGCGGGTGCCGGCGCGGCGATGAGTTGGCGCCAGGCGTCCGCACTGAAATGTTCCGGCAGCAGTTTCGGGAACGGCCAATGGCCGGCAACCGACATGATGGCGAGAACAAACACGACCGCGGCATAGATGAGCGCGAATATCGCCAGGAGCGTCATGCCGGGCTGGCGCGACATGTTTGCCAGCGATGGCCCGCGCGTGAGAATGGCCCGCAACATCGGGCGCAGCATGCGAAGCACAAGAAGCGTGAGGCAGGCAATGGCGGCAAGCACAAGTGTCAAGAACAGCGCCCCCGCCGTGCCGCGCCCATTGATGGCTTGATCGGCGTGGTTGAGATCGGCGAAGACGATGACGGCCAGCGTCGAAGGCTGGGTGGGGCCGATGACCAGGGCCATGTCAACGACGCTGGCGCCATAGACCCAGACGATGGCGAGCGGCCAGGCGAGGCGCGGCAGGATTTGCGGGATCAACACCCTGAGCCAGACCGAAAGGCTGCCATGGCCGAGGCTGCGGGCGCTCCGCCACTGGCCGGCCAGGGCAGCCGCCACGTCGCCGCGCGCCATCAGCGCCCAGATCGTCCAGATCAGGAATGGCGTCTCCTTCAATGCGAGACAGGCGATCAGCGCCAGGCCGTAGGGGTCCTGGGCGGCGATCCATTGCGGTGGCTCGCTGCCGCTTGCAATGGCGCGCGCCAGGAGGCCGCTCGGCATGATGAGGAATCCGAAGCCGATGGCGAAAGCGAGATGCGGCAGAGACAGAAATGTACCGCTGAGCGAGGCCAGGCGCTGCCACAGCGCCGCGCCATGTAGGGCCGCCACGATGAGGAGTGCCGCGGCGAGCGACAGGATGAGGCCGGCCGTGCCGGTCCACAGCGAGAGCGCAAGGCCCGGCCAGAGCTGCGGGTGTTGCCACAGAGCCGGCCAGGCGGCCGGGCCCGACAGGGCGGCAACGAGGCTGGCGGCGAGCGGCAGGGCCCACAGCACCGCAACCGGCACCATGCCGGTGCTCTTCATGCGCCGTAGCGCTCGAGCCAGGCGGCTTCGATAAGCGGCACCCAGCTCGCATGCGGTTCGGGGAGCGCCGGCGCGGGGTGGGTGACGCTGCCGGGAACGCTTGTGGCGGCGAAGAGCTTTTGATCCACCGCGGAAAGCTTGGACAGCGCCAGCACCGTCGGATCTCCCCAGACTGTGAGATCGGCCTTGCGCGCCTGGGCTTCCGGCGACAGCAGGAAATTCGCCACCACCTGGGCTGCCGCGCTGGACCTGGCATTGACCGGTATCGCCACGAAATGGGTGTTGCCGATGGTGCCGTTCCGGTGCTGCCAGGCGATGGTTGTAGGCGGCAACTCGCCGGAGGCCACGAGATTGGCGGGCTCGTTGGGATTGAAGGTCAGCGCCATCAGCAGTTCTCCGTCGGCCAGCATCTGTTTCAACTGCGCCTGGCTTTGCGGAAACTGCTCGCCGCCGCGCCACAGATGCGGGTGCAGGCGATCGAGATAGCTCCACAAGGGCTGGCTAAGCGTAACGAAATCCTCCCTGGCCGTTGCCTGCCGCAGGGGCGATGCATCGGGCATGGCTTCGATCAAGG
>JANMQB010000311.1:0-2087 GCA_031370155.1 Hyphomicrobiales bacterium
GACCGGCAGGGCCAGCTGCGCCGTCAAGACCGTTTGTACCGGCGGGACCGGCAGGGCCTTGCGGACCGACTGCGCCGTCAAGACCGTTTGCACCGGCAGGACCAGAGGGGCCTTGCGGCCCAACTGCGCCATCAGCTCCGGCGGGGCCGGCCGGGCCTTGCGTGCCGGCAGGACCGGCAGAACCTTGCGGACCAACGGCGCCATCCGCACCGGCAGGACCTTGCGGACCGACGGCGCCATCCGCACCGGCAGGACCGGCGGGGCCAATTGCGCCATCTGCACCGGCGGGACCAGCAGGACCTTGAGGACCGGCCGCGCCATCTGCACCCGTGGGGCCTTGCGGACCTTCGGGACCCGCAGGTCCTTCCGGCCCCGCCGGGCCCGTGGCGCCCTTGGCGGCGAGTTTCTCCCAATAGAGACGGTTGACTGGAACACCGGGACGCTTGTTCAGGTTCACATAACCAGAAGCGAGCCGCTTCGCCCGCCAGCTCGAGCCCGCATAGGTGACAAAATCGCTTTCGTAATATCTTGCGGTTGCGCTCCAGGCGCCGCGCGGCCGCAAGCCACGCGGTCCGCACAGGGCGACGACCGCCTTCACCTTCGGGGCTACCGCGCCGATGAGCTGCAGATCGACGATGCAGTCGCCCGGATGATAGACGACGTCATAAGCGAATTCGCGCGTCCTGCCGTTGATGATTGCGGGCGCCAGATTGTCGAGCTTCACATAGGTGCCGGTGAGGCTCTTGCCTTTGACCTTCAGCCGTCCCGCTTCGATCTTGGCTTCCGTCACTGTGATCGCTGCGGAGGCTGCGCCAGCGGCGGCCAGCAAGAGCAAAGCCGAGACAATTACGCTCAAGAAGTTACGGCACACACGCCTTGACATGGCTATTCTCCCAATGACGCTCTGGCGGGAGCAACCCGCAAAAGTAGCATTGGGTTGTAATTAACTTAGCCGCATTAAGGTCCGATGGAGGAAAACGTTAACAGTCGAACGGCTATTTGGGGGGCCTGTTAACCATATGCCTTGCGGAGACCGGGACTTCGTCTACCGCACATCCAGTACGCTGCTTCTGGCCTTGCGCACCACATCGGTGGCGATTGAGCCCCGGAACAGGCGCTGCAGCCGCGAGCGGCCTTCGTCGGTGACCACGATCACCTTGTAGAGCGAACCGGTTTCGACAATTTCCTCGGCCGGATCGCCCACCGCCACCTTGGTTTCGGCAACCGCGATCTTCATCGCCTTGAGCAGTGCCTTGGCATTGGCGACAGCCTCCTCGGCGGCGGCGCGGGCGGCCTCGTTGGGCGCCACCGAAAACAGCGTGACCGGTTCGCCGGTCATGTGGGCGAGCACGGCGGCGCGCCGCACCGCCTGCATCGAGCGCGAAGTGCCGTCGGTGCAGATGAAGAAGCCCTGCCTGTCTAGGCTTTGCCGCGCCACCAGCACCGAGCAGGGCGCCATGGTGGCCACCGTTTGGACGATGCCGGAATCGAAAAACGACCTGAACTCGCGGCGCCAGCGCGACGGCTCGCCGAGGATCATCAGATTGTAGGGGCCAAGCTCGTATTGATCGAGAATGCCATTGGCGGCGTCTGGCGCAGTCTTGAGCTTCAGCACCACGCTGCGGCCCTCCGGGCCCTTGTATTCGACCTTGGTGTCACCCGCGGGATCGCCCCAGGCGTCCTGATGGGCCGTCTCTTGCGGCCAGGCCTCGGCATCGATGCCTTCTTCCTTTAGTATTTCGAGGGCCCGTTTCAAATGCCTGACGCCCGGCAGCTCGAAGCCCGCATCCATCATATTCTGCCGCGCCAGCCGCACCTGCAGGCCGCCGGAATGCAGCCCCTGATCGATCGGCCGGACATACAGCACGATGATGTCGGAATCGTCATCGACAGCGAATTTGGCGGCGAAGCGCACCGTGACGAAGGCCTCATCGCTGCCGTCGATGCAGGCCAGAATGCGGAAGCGGTTTCGCCTGATGCCGCGCAGATGCTGCAGCGTCTTGCGGACTGCCGCCTCCTGGCGGTCGGACAGAGTGGTGCGCTTGAACAGGCCCAGCATTAGCGCGCGATCAGCGGCCAGTAGAACA
>JANMQB010000366.1:0-4718 GCA_031370155.1 Hyphomicrobiales bacterium
ATTTGCCTTCGAGCCGCGCCAGCATTTCGACATCGGCGAATGGCTGGGACTAATGGATTTCGAAACGGCCGCGAAACTTGCGGGCGCGCGCTTCGTGGTGATGAAGGGGCAACTGGCCAGGCTCGAGCGGGCGCTCGCCCAATTCATGCTCGACCTGCAGACGGCCGAACACGGCTATACCGAGCATTACGTGCCCTACCTGGTCAACGATCAGGCCATGTACGGCACCGGGCAATTGCCGAAATTCGCCGACGACCTGTTCAAGACCGCCGACGGCCGCTGGCTGATCCCGACGGCGGAGGTCTCGCTCACCAATCTGGTGCGTGAACAAACTCTTGAGGAGAAGGAACTGCCGCTGCGGCTTACCGCCTATACGCCTTGCTTCCGCGCCGAAGCGGGAGCCGCGGGGCGCGATACGCGCGGCATGATTCGTCAGCATCAATTCTCGAAAGTCGAGCTCGTCTCGATCACCACGCCGGAGCAATCGCGCGAGGAGCTCGAGCGCATGACGCTGTGCGCCGAGGAAGTTCTGAAACGCCTCGACCTGCATCACCGCACCGTGCGGCTGTGCACCGGCGATATGGGCTTCGGCAGCCGCATGACCTACGATATCGAGGTGTGGCTGCCCGGCCAGAAGGCGTTCCGCGAAATCTCCTCCTGCTCGGTGTGCGGCGACTTTCAGGCGCGGCGCATGGAGGCGCGCTGCAAGCCGGCCGACGGCAAGGGCACGCGCTATGTGCATACGCTCAATGGTTCCGGCCTGGCGGTGGGCCGCACCCTGATCGCGGTCCTGGAAAACTACCAGAATGCCGACGGCAGCGTGACGATCCCGGACGTGTTGCGGCCCTATATGGGCGGCGCCGAGAAGATCGCGAGGCCTTGATGCGCATTCTCGTCACCAATGACGACGGCATCCATGCACCGGGCCTCGAAACGCTGGAGCGCATCGCACGCTCGCTGTCGCAGGATGTCTGGGTGGTGGCGCCGGCCGAGGAGCAGTCGGGAGCGGGGCATTCGCTGTCTCTGGCCAATCCGATCCGCTATCGCGAAATCGACACGCGCCGCTTCGAGGTGGCGGGGACACCCACCGACTGCGTGGTGATGGCGGTGCGCAAGATCATGCCGGGGCTGCCGGATCTGGTGCTGTCCGGGGTCAACCGCGGTCAGAACATCGCCGACGACGTCACCTATTCCGGCACCGTCGCCGCGGCGATGGAAGGAACCGCGCTTGGCCTCAAATCCATAGCACTCAGCCAGGTGACCGGCATCTTCGGCAACGGCATGAGCTTCGACGTGGCCGAGCAATATGGCGCGGGCGTCGTCGAGAAACTGATGCGGCTGGAATTCGGTCCCGGCGTGTTGATCAACGTCAATTTTCCCGACTGCCGGCCGGAGGAATTGCAAGGCATCGAGGTGACCCGACAGGGCAAGCGCGACCAGAATCTGCTGATCGTCGACGAGCGCATCGATGCGCGCGGGCGGCCCTATTACTGGCTGGGCTTCAAGCGCGAGCGCGGCAATCCGGCGGCCGGCACGGATTTGCGCGCCGTGTTCGACAAGCGCATTTCGGTGACGCCGCTGCACATGAACCTCACCCAGCTCGAAGTCATAGAGGCCTTGCGCAGCGCATTGGATGCGAAGTGAACGCCGATCCCCGCAAGATCCAGCTCATCATGGCACTGCGCAACCAGGGTGTGCGCGACATGCGGGTCTTGGAGGCAATCGAGCGGGTGCCGCGCGAGCTCTTCGTCAACGAGACCTTCGCCGATCAGGCCTATGCGGATCAGGCGCTGCCCATCGCCTGCGGCCAAACCATCTCGCAGCCCTACATCGTCGGATTCATGACCGACCGGCTCCAGGTCAATGAACGTCACAAGGTCTTGGAGATCGGCACCGGCTCCGGCTACCAGACGGCGATCCTCAGCCATCTGTGCCGCCGCGTCTACACGATCGAGCGCTACCGGACGCTCGCCAATGAGGCCGAGGCGCGCTTCAAGCAGCTCAAGCTCTCCAACATCTCGCAACTGGTGGCCGACGGCGCCAAGGGCTGGCCCAAGCAGGCGCCGTTCGAGCGCATCATCGTCACCGCCGCGGCCAGGCAGGTGCCGCAGGCGCTGCTCGACCAACTCGCGGTGGGCGGCATCATGATCGTGCCCATCGAGGAAAGGCCCGGCAAGCAGGACCTCTACCGCATCACCCGGACCGAAACCGGCTTCGACCGCGAACATCTGCTGCCGGTGCGCTTCGTGCCATTGGTCGAGGGTGTTGCCAAGGAGATGTAGCGGATAATCGCGCCGTCAGCGCAAGATGCGGACTTCGATGGCCACATCCAGATCGCGCCAATTGCGATCGGCGGTGATCACCGGAAAACAGTGGTACTCAGCAAGTGCGAGGCAGGCGCGGTCACCGAGCGACAGGCCGACTTTTTTGCCGCGCATCCACATCAGACCGGTAGCCAGCGCCAGTTCGGTGTCGAAATCGGCGATCTCGAAGGGCAGACTCTCGACAATGTCGACAGCATCGGCGGCGGTGGTGCCGCGTTCAACGAGTTTTGCGACGACCTCGGAAAGATTGACGGTGGAGACGAGGGCAACGGCGATTACCGCGCCGACTGCTTCCGATCCCGGCTCATTCCTTAGTAATGCGAGAATGGCCGACGCGTCGAGGACGATATCAGCCATACCGGTCTTCGCGCCCGGCTTCGAGACGGCGATCGGCGATCAGGGATTGGGCTAGACTGTCTTCGCCGGGAATTGCCTGTTGCACCCGCTTCTGCGCCAGACTGACCGCCGTTTCAGGTGTTGCCAAACGCAACTCGCCATCTTGCAGCCGGGCAATCAGCTCGCCGCCCGCTTCGACGCCCATGGCGGCTCGGATTGCAGCGGGGATGATGAGTCGCCCATCCGCGGCCAAAGTGAGGCGCATCTTGCGGAGATGAACGGACACCTTAGGCTCGGAGGCTGGAGCGGTTTTGCCGCCGCGTTGGAACTTCTTGTAATCGAGGCCCAGCCGCACCTGCTCGTTGCGCACATGTTGATAGATGATACCGAGGAAATCGGCGATTTCCTGTCGCGTATAACCGTGCCGCGTCAGCGCTTCGATCCTCTTCGATTTCTTGTCCGGCAGGCCGGAAACGATCTGGGCCATCGCCGATCTGGCGGTCAAAGCAAGCATGGCTACTCTCCCTTGAGATTCGGGCAGATAATGGCACTAAAAGCGATAAATGTCAATATAAATGTGTTTTTGACATTTAGAACTATCATTTTACACGATCTTCAGCCAGCGCCGCTCGCGCGAGGAGCGGATGGCCGTGTCGATCACCTTCTGGATTTCCCAGGCCTCGCGAAAATCGGGGCCTCGCTTGGGGCCGCCGGCGATGGCGTCGACGAAATCGGCCACCTCGATGGTCTTGAGATCGTTGAAGCCGAGCTGGTGGCCGGGAGCGACACAGAACCGGCCATAGGGCGCATGCTGCGGCCCCGCCTCGATGCGGGTGAAACCCTGGAGGCGGGGATCGCCGCCGGCCTTGTAATAGAGCAGTTCGTTGAAGTGTTCCTGGGTGAAAACGAGGGAGCCTTTCGTGCCGGTGAGTTCAAAGCCCAATTGCATCTTGCGGCCGGTTGTCACCCAACTGGCCTCGATCGAGCCGCCGCAACCGCGGGCAAAGCGCACGATCAGCCTGGCGATGTCGTCGACCTCGACCTTGCGCCGCTCTTTCGACCCGGGCGCCTCGGGCCTGTCCTTGACAATCGTTTCCAACTCCGCCGAGACCTCGGCGATGGGGCCCAGCAGGAAGCGGGCCATGCCGATGATGTGGCTGCCGACATCGGCAACGGCACCGCCGCCGCCGGAAGGATCGACGCGCCAGTTATAGGGCACGTCCGGGCTCACCATGTAGTCCTCGGCATGGATGCCGCGAAACCCGATGATGTCGCCGAGTTCGCCCGCTGCCACCATGTCGCGGGCCAGAACGAGGACCGGGTTCTTGATGTAATTGTAGCCCACCTGGGTGACGATGCCGGCCTTCTCGGCCGCCACCATCATCAACCTCGCGTCTTCGGCGCTGGGGGCGATGGGCTTTTCGCAGTGGACGTGCTTGCCCGCGGCGATCGCCGCCAGCGACATTTCCTTGTGAATGACGTTGGGCGTGGTGATCGAGACGATGTCGATCTTGGGATCGGCGACCAGTTCCTTCCAGTCGGCGGTCACCCGCTTGAAGCCCAGTTGGGCATGGGCGCGGGCGCCTGCATCGGGATTGTTATCGGCCACCATTTCGAGCACCGGCCGCAGCTTGACAGGAAAAATCCCGTCGACCGCCCGGTAGGCGAAGGCATGGGCCTTGCCCATGAAGCCCGTGCCGATGATGCCGACGCCGATTTCTTTCATCACTTGCCTCAAATCTTCTCCGGAGTCAGCCCAACCTATTGGGCATTTGACGGGTTTGCCAGTGCTGTTAGGCTCTGCGCGGCAATTCAGGAGGGCAGGATGAAAACCGTGCGGCTGACCATGGCGCAAGCGTTGGTGCGCTTTCTCTGCGCCCAGAAAACCATGATCGACGGCAAGAAGGTGCCGCTCTTCGCCGGGCTGTTCGGCATCTTCGGCCACGGCAACGTCACCTGCCTGTCGGAAGCGCTGGAACAGGTGCAGGACCAATTGCCCACCTGGCGCGGCCAGAACGAGCAATCCATGGCGCTGGCGGCCATCGGCTTCGCCAAGGC
>JANMQB010000381.1:0-4352 GCA_031370155.1 Hyphomicrobiales bacterium
CGTCTTTATTCCTCCGCCTATATTCACGTGTTTTCGTTTAACGAGCCGGAGGACTACTGGACCGCCATGTGGTACTTCTGTGCCTTAAGAGCCGAAACCCGGGGCGCCCGCTTGCTGAGCGCCGGCGACAGGATGCCGGGCGCGCGGTTCTTCCCCGGCGCCCGGCTTAACTATGCCGAGAACCTGCTGCGCCGGGCGGATGACGGCGATGCTCTCGTCTTCCGCGGCGAGGACAGGGTCCGTCGCCGGATGAGCTGGCGCGAGCTGAACGGCTCCGTCGCCCGCCTGCAGCGGGCGCTGGTGGCCGCTGGAATAACGGCGGGCGACCGGGTCTGCGCCGTGGTTCCCAATATGCCGGAAACCATCGTCGCCTTTCTTGCCTGCGCCTCGCTCGGCGCCATCTGGTCGTCGTGCTCGCCGGATTTCGGCGAGCCCGGCATTCTCGACCGCTTCTGCCAGATCGCCCCGCGCCTGCTGATCGCCTGCGACGGTTATTACTATGCCGGCAAGACCATCCGCATGGGCGGCAAAATCGCCAATGTGCTGAAGCAATTGCCGAGCGTCGAGCGCTGCGTCGTCATCTCCTATACGGGCGAAGCGGCGGCAATTCCGGGTGCGGTGTCCTTCGACGAATTTCTCGCGCCCCACGGCGATGCGCCCATCGCGTTTGCGCAACTGCCCTTCGATCATCCGCTCTATATTCTCTATTCCTCCGGCACCACCGGCATTCCCAAATGCATCGTCCACCGCGCCGGCGGCATCTTGCTGAAACATCTCTGCGAGCATGTGCTCAACACCGATGTGAAGCCCGGCGACCGGCTTTTCTATTTCACCACCTGCGGCTGGATGATGTGGAACTGGCTGGTCTCCGGCCTCGCCGCCGGCGCAACACTTCTCCTCTATGACGGCTCGCCCTTCCATCCCGATGAGCGCAGCCTCTTCGATTTCGCCGTTCAAGAGAAGATGACGATCTTCGGCACCTCGGCGAAATATATCGATGCGGTGAAGAAGACCGGCTGGCGGCCGAAGGATACGCATGACCTGACGCCGCTGCGCACCATGCTGTCCACCGGCTCGCCGCTGGCCGCGGAGAGTTTCGATTTCGTTTATGACGGCATCAAGCCGGACCTGCATCTCGCCTCGATCTCGGGCGGCACCGACATTTGCGGCTGTTTCGTCGGCGGCAATCCGCTCGCGCCCGTCTGGCGCGGCGAAATTCAGGGACCGATGCTGGGCATGGCGGTGGACGTATTCGACGACGGAGGCAAACCGCTGCGCGGCGGCAAGGGCGAACTCGTCTGCACCAAACCGTTTCCCTCGATGCCAGCGATGTTCTGGAACGACGCCGATGGCGCCAAATATCACAACGCCTATTTCGCCCGCTTCCCCAATATCTGGTGCCATGGCGACTTCGCCGAGGTGACGGAGCATGGCGGCTTGATCATCCACGGTCGCTCCGATGCCACGCTCAATCCCGGCGGCGTCCGGATCGGCACGGCGGAACTCTATGCCCAGGTGGAACAGGTCCCCGAGGTGGTCGAGTCACTCGCCATCGGCCAGGATTGGGACAACGACGTGCGCGTGGTGCTGTTCGTGCGCTTGCGGCCGGGTGCCGGGCTCGACGCGGCGCTCGCCGCCGCGATCAAGAAGAAGATCCGCGACGGCGCCTCGCCCCGCCATGTGCCGGCGCGGATCGTTGCCGTTGCCGATATTCCGCGCACCAAGTCCGGCAAAATCACCGAACTCGCGGTGCGCGATGTAGTGCACGGCCGCGAGGTGAAGAACAAGGAAGCGCTGGCCAACCCCGAGGCGCTCGAGCTGTTCCGGGACTTGCCTGAGTTACGGGCGTGATGTCTCGCGGCCCCGGCGTTGCGTTCGGCTGCGGGATGCGAGATGCTGCGGACACGCAGAATTATTCGGGCGATTGACCGCCTGTTGCAACGGAAGGAAAGCGCAATCATGAGTCGGACACTGGCAATTGCCGTAGGTATCGCGATCGGCGTGCTGGGCTTGGACCCGCAAAGTCCCATCAGCATCGCCAATGCGGAGGACGCGCCGGTGCCGGGTCTGGCTCTGCCGAAGTCGAACGCGCAGCGTGGGCGGGAGCTGTTCGTCAGCAAGGCTTGCGTGGTCTGCCATGCGATCAATGGCGTCGGGGGGCAGGATGCGGCACCCCTCGACGCTTCGACCATGGATCCGGCGGGGAATCCGTTCGAGTTCTTCGCGCGCATGTGGCTGGGGACCAAACCGATGCTGGCCACGCAAGAGGAAAGGATGGGTCGGCAAGTCGAACTCACCGCCGAAGAACTTGGCGACATCGTCGCCTTCATCCACGACGAAGCGATGCAGAAAACCTTCTCGGAACAGGAGATACCGGAAAGCATCGAACGTCTGATGGAGTGAAAGGCGAGGTCCGATGGAGCGGTGGCGGCAACCGCAACCGCTCCCCTGCGGACGATACGCGCTATGCCGTCAGTTGATGGTCACCGTGCCGAACATGCCGGCTTCCCTGTGCCCTTCGATCTCGCAACCCATCGAAATGTCCTTGCCGGTCTGCACCGGTACGATGAACCATTCGGCCACGCCGCCGCCGGCGACCTCGACTTCGCTTATGGCGCCTTTGACTTCGGCGATCATCTTGCCGTCGGCGCCGAGCACTTCCACTTTCCGCGTGAATACTTTGACGATGAACTCCGGTGCGGCGAATTCATGCTTGACCGTATCCACGTTCTTCAGCACGATCTTGTAGGCCTTGCCGGTCACGAGATCGATGTGATTGGGCTTGAAGAACATGGTCTTGGCATCAACCTGGCCCATCTCGATGACGATTTCGGTCGCCTCGGCCCGGCTCAGGTCACCGTCCGCGTAGGCAGTGGAAATGAACGCCGGCAGCAGAAAAAGCAATGCAAGGGTTTTCATTGTGAATTCTCCTCATTATCGATCGGGGGAATTCGGGATGAACTCCAGCGATGTTGAATTTTTGTACCCTGGATTCCCGCCTGCGGCTTTGACTTAAGTCAACAGTAACCGCGCCGTTTTAGGGCAATTGCCGTCACGTCCAGGGTCTTGAATCGCGCAAGCTCCGCGACAGCAGGATCACCGGAATGAGGCCGGCGGCGACGATGGTGAGCGCCGGCAGCGCGCTTTCCTCGAGCTGGTCGAGCGAAGCGAGCGTGAACACCGTGGTGGCCAGCGTTTCGAAGTCGAAAGGCCGCAGGATCAGCGTCGCCGGCAGTTCCTTCATGCAATCGACGAAAACGAGCAGGGCCGCCGAAACCAGGGCCGGGCGCAGCAGCGGCAAATGGACCTCGCGCAGCGCGGCGATCGGTCCACGCCCGAGGGTGCGCGCCGCAGCGGCAAGGTTGGGTGTTAGCTTCTCCATGCCGCTCTCGATCGACCCCACCGAGATCGCCAGAAACCGCACCACATAGGCGTAGGTGACGGCGGCGATCGAACCGGAGAGAAGCAGGCCGGTGGAGATGCCAAGTTTCTCGCGCATCACGCCGTCGAGCGCATTGTCGAAGGCGGCGAGCGGAATCAGCACGCCGATGCCGAGCACGGTTCCGGGAATGGCATAGCCGGTGCCGGCCAGGCGCACGACCTGGCGCGTGAAGCCGCTCTGCGACAGCCGGTTGGCATAGGCCAGCGTCAGGCCGAGCGCCACCGCGACCGCCGCCGCCGTGGCCGACAGCACCAGCGAATGGCCGGCCGCCTTCACATAGGCGAGGGAGACCGCACTCTCCAGCCGCCTGAGCGCGAAGTTCAACAGCACCAGCCCCGGCAGGATGAAGCCGAGGAAGATCGGAACCGCGCAGATGGCGAAGGCGAGCCAGCCGCGCCAGCCTCTCAGTTGCACCCGTGCCGCCGGATGCGAGCGCTTGGCCGGCATGGCGAAGGACTGCCGCCGCCTGGCGGCGCGCTCGACCCACAGAAGCGCGAAGACGAACACCAGCATCACCGCGGCAATCTGGGCGGCGCCGGCGAGGTTTCCCTGGCCCAGCCAGGTCGTATAGATGCCCAGCGACAGGGTGCGCACGCCGAAGAAGCCCACGGCACCGATGTCGTTGAGGCATTCCATCAGCGCCAGACTGACCCCGACGGCGATCGCCGGGCGGGCTTGCGGCAGGGCGACGGTCTCGAAGGCGCCCCAGGCGGTCTGGCCCAGCGCGCGGGCCACTTCCATCTGGGTTGCCGGCTGGCGGATGAAACTCGCCCGCGCGGTCAGGAACACGTAAGGGTAGAGCACCATCGACATGACGAAGATGGCGCCGCCCAGGGAGCGGATGTCGGGAAAGACGTAATCGGCGGGCGTGGCCCAGCCGAAGGCCTGCCGGAGCCACGTCTGCAGCGGC
>JANMQB010000539.1:0-2732 GCA_031370155.1 Hyphomicrobiales bacterium
CGATTGCCGCCGTCAGCATCGATCACAGCGGGCCCCGCGGCTTTTGCGCCGGCGGCGATATTCGCCTGCTGTTCGAGAGCCTGAAGGGCGGCGGCAGCGCGGCGGGCGATTTCTTCCGCACGGAATATCGCATGAACCATCTGTTGTTCACTTTTGCGAAGCCCTCCGTGTGCTTCATGGATGGCATCGTCATGGGCGGCGGCGCCGGGCTGGCGATGCCGTGCCGCTACCGGGTTGCGACGGAGGCGACGGCATTCGCCTTGCCGGAAACCGGCATCGGGTTGTTTCCCGACGTGGGCGGCGGCTGGTTCCTGTCGCGCCTGCCGGGCCGCATCGGCCAATGGCTGGCGCTGACCGGCGCCAGGCTCGACGGCGCCGATTGCCTCGGGCTCGGACTGGCGACGCATTTTCTGCCGCGCCCGGCCCTGATGGGCGTCAAGACGCGCATCGGCAAGCAGCCGGAGGCGCTTGAAGCCGTGCTGCGCGATGCCTCGGTTGAGCCGCCGCCGGCCCGCATCGACCGGCTTCGCGGCGATATCGACAGGCTGTTCGCGGCCGGCCGCCTGGAGGACATATTGGCGGCGCTAAAGGCCGATTCCCGCCCCTGGGCGGCGGAACAACTGGCGGAGATCGCCAAGAAATCGCCCTTGTCCTGCAAGACAGCCTTGCGCCAGCTCAATGAGAGCGGGGGACTGAAACAGTTCTCCGACAACATGGCGATGGAATACCGCATCGTCTCGCGGCTCATCCGCAAACCGGATTTCATCGAGGGCGTGCGGGCCTTCGTCATCGACAAGGACAATCGCCCGCGCTGGACGCCGCGGCGCTTCGAGGATGTCACCGACGAGGCGATCGACGCGATCTTCGCGCCGCTGCCCGATGCCGAAGAATGGACACCGCTGGGGAGAAACTGATCATGGCCGGTTATGAAACGCTGCTGGTGGAAACCCATGGCCCGGTGCTGTTGATCCGGCTCAACCGCCCGGCGGCGCTCAATGCCATCAATGCAACGCTGGGCCGCGAACTGCTGGACGCGCTCGCCGCCTTCGAGGCCGACGCGGGATTGCGCTGCGCCGTGATCACCGGCTCCGAAAAGTCCTTCGCCGCCGGCGCCGATGTCAAGGACATGGCCGCCAAGACGACGGCGGACATGCTCGCCCACAATTATTTCGCCGAATTCGATCTCATATCGCGCATCCGCAAGCCGATCATCGCGGCGGTGGCCGGCTTCGCGCTGGGCGGCGGCTGCGAGCTGGCGATGATGTGCGACTTCGTGATCGCGGCGGAGAACGCCAAGTTCGGGCAGCCGGAAATTACCCTCGGCGCGGCACCGGGCATGGGCGGGTCGCAGCGGCTGACGCGGCTGGTTGGCAAGTCGAAGGCCATGGACATGGTGCTGACGGGGCGGATGATGGACGCGGTGGAGGCCGAAAGGGCGGGGATCGTCAGCCGCATCGTGCCCCTCGGCAGGCTCGTGGACGAGGCGCTGGCGGTTGCCGCGAAGATCGCCGAGATGGCGCCGCTCGCCGTTCTCGCCAACAAGGAAATGGTCAATGCCGCGCTGGAAACGCCGCTCGCCCAGGGCATCCTGTTCGAGAGGCGGCTGTTCCACAGCCTGTTCGCGCTGGAAGACCGGAAGGAAGGCATGATGGCGTTCATCGAGAAGCGCAAGCCGGTGTTCACCGGAAAATGAGGATGTGATGGCACGTATCGGCTTCATCGGACTGGGCAACATGGGACGCGGCATGGCCGCCAATCTGGTCAAGGCGGGACACGGAGTGCGGGCCTTCGATGTCGCGGACGCAGCACTGGCAGGGGCCGCCGAAATCGGGGCCAGGCGCGCCGCCTCGGTGACGGAGGCGGTGGCGGGCGCCGAGGCGGTCGTTACCATGCTGCAGACGGGCGCCCAGGTGCGCGAGGTCTATGAAGGCGAGGCTTTCGCGGCCGCCTCCCCCGGCGCGATCCTGATCGACGGCTCGACCATCGATGTGGCCAGCGCGCGCGCCGTGGGCGAGGCCGCCGCGGCGCGTGGCCTCGACATGGTCGATGCGCCGGTGTCGGGCGGTGTCGCCGGTGCATTGGCTGGCACGCTGACCTTCATGGTGGGTGGCACGGTCAAGGGCTTTGCCATGGCCAAGCCGATCCTCGCCGCCATGGGCAAGGCGGTCATTCATGCGGGGCCGGCCGGGTCCGGCCAGGCCGCGAAAATCTGCAACAACATGCTGCTGGGGGCCTCGATGATCGCCACGGCCGAGGCCTTCAACCTGGCGATGCGGCTGGGCCTCGACGCCCAAGTGTTCTTCGACATCGGCTCGAAGGCCTCGGGCCAGTGCTGGTCGATGACCAGCTATTGCCCGGTGCCGGGTCCGGTGCCGTCGGCGCCATCCAACCGGGATTATGACGGCGGCTTCATGGCGGCGCTGATGCTCAAGGATCTCAAGCTCGCCATGGCGGCATCGCAGGCGGCGGGCGCCAGCGTGCCGATGGGGGCCTTGGCCGAGAGCCTCTATCAGAACTTCGTCGATCGCGGCGGCGCGACGAAGGATTTCTCCGCCATCATCAAGCTGCTGGACGGAAGCTGGCGCGCGCCGGAGTGATCAGTGTACGGACAATGGCGCGGAACATCTGTCCTTCTCCCATGGGGAACCATACCTCAATTCGTCATCCCGGCGAAAGCCGGGACCCATTGAGCGTCATCCTGCGGCGGACTGCATATGGAACACGCTCAGGGG
>JANMQB010000433.1:0-6055 GCA_031370155.1 Hyphomicrobiales bacterium
CGTCTTGGGATCGGGCAGCCGCACCGTGAACTTCTCGCCATGCAGCCTGTCGCTGATGCGGAAATGGCCGCGCAGCCATTTCAGCACGGCGTTGTTCTCGATGTCCGGCTGGTGGCCCACGCCGCGGAACATCTTGAGTCCCGTAAAAACCAGGAAGGCGCCGAACACGAACAGGATCCACGAGAAGGATGCGACCAGCGCCGCACCCACGCCGATCAGGATGGCGCGAAAGAAGATGGCGCCGAGAATGCCCCAGAACAGCACCCGGTGCTGATAGAGCCGGGGAATACCGAGAAACCCGAAGATCATGGCGATGATGAAGATATTGTCCATCGCCAGGGACTGCTCAATCAGATAGCCGGTGAAAAATTCGAGGCCCGATTGCGCGCCGCGTGCCCACCAGACCCAGGCGCCGAAGGCAAAGGCAATCGCAATATAGCCGCCGTAGAGAATGAAGCTTTCCCTGGCCCCGATCTCCTTCGTTCCCTTATGGAGAAATCCCAGGTCGAAGATCAGGAGGGCGGCGACCACCCCGGCGAAGGCGGCCCAGAAAAACGCCGGGGTTCCCAAAACATCCGCATATAAAGCCGCTTGCATCAGTTCCATCGCCGGACCACCCTTATCTCTAGTTTACGAATGGCGGCTCCGACATCGCAGGACGATTGATCCTGCCAGAGGGGCCCGGCGCCGCTTGTGGCGAAATGGTGTCCGGCCGGATGGGTTTCAAGCCCCCGGCAGACCCAGCATGCGCCGCGCTTCGGCGACGCTTGCCGGGTGGCGGCCATATTCGCCGCACAGGCGGGCCAACCTGGCGACCAGTTCGGCATTGCTGGCGGCCAGCCGCGTCTGGTCGAATCTGACATTGTCCTCGAGCCCGGTGCGGCAATGGCCGCCCATCTCCAGGCACCAGTGATTGACCTCGAGCTGGCTCTTGCCGATGCCCGCCGCCGCCCAGGTTGCATCGGGCTCGAGCTTCTTGAGCTGTGCCACCTCGAATTCGAGGATTTCCCGCAAGGGCGGGAGCGCATTGGCAATGCCGAAAACGAACTGCACATGGAGTGGCCGCTTGAGCCGCCCGTCCTTCGCCATCGCATGGGCGGTATAGAGCATGGTGAGATCGAAGACTTCGATTTCGGGCTTCACGTCGAATTCGATCATCTTCGCCGCCAGCTCATTCACCAGCGCCGGCGCATTCTCATAGACGATAGTGGCGAAATTGACCGAGCCGGTCGACAGCGACGCCATGTCCGGCCGGTGCCGCAGCATGCCGCCCCGCTCCGCACCCTTGCCCGACCTGCCGCCCGTCGAGAACTGCACGATCATGCCGGGGCAGTGTTGGCGCACTCCTTCCTGAAACCTGGCGAATTTTTCCGGGTCCGAGGAGGTGCTGCCGTCATCGTTGCGGACATGGGCGTGGACCACGGTGGCGCCCGTCTCGAAAGCGGCATGGGTCGATTCCACCTGCTCCGCCGCGGTGATCGGCACCGCCGGATTATCCTTCTTCTGCGGCACCGATCCGGTAATGGCGACTGTGATGATGGCAGGGCTTGTCATGGGAGGGATCGATCCGGCAAAAGGATAGGATGCGCACGGGGAAGGCCATTCACATTATCGGCTGCCACGCCGAGGGGGAAGTGGGCGACGTCATCGTCGGCGGCGTAGCACCCCCGCCCGGCGATACGGTCTGGGAACAGTCGCGCTTCATCGCCAATGACGGGACGCTCAGGAACTTCGTGCTCAACGAGCCGCGCGGCGGCGTCTTCCGCCATGTGAACCTGCTGGTGCCGCCGAAGAATCCACTGGCCCAGATGGGCTTCATCATCATGGAGCCGGAGGACACGCCGCCCATGTCGGGCTCCAATTGCATCTGCGTGGCGACCGTTCTGCTCGATACGGGCATCGTGCCGATGATCGAGCCCGAAACCCGCCTAGTGCTCGAAGCCCCCGCCGGCCTCGTCGAGATCACCGCCCAATGCCGCGATGGCAAGGCCGAACGCATACGCTTTCGCAACGTGCCTTCCTTTGCCGGCAAGATCGGTGCCGTGCTGGAGGTCGAAGGCCTCGGCACGATGAAAGTCGATACCGCCTTCGGCGGCGACAGTTTTGTGATCGCCGAGGCCGGGCCGCTCGGATTCGCCATGACGCTGGATGAGGCGCGCGACATCGCCGTCGCCGGCCGCAAGATCGCCAGGGCCGCCAATGAACAGTTGGGATTCGAGCATCCCACCTTGCCGGACTGGCGCCACTTTTCCTTCTGCTTCATGACCGGCCCGCTCGAGACGCTCGACGGCGCGCTGTCGAGCCGCAATGCCTGCGTCGTCAAGCCGGGCAAGCTCGACCGCTCGCCGACCGGCACCGGCTGCTCGGCCCTGATGGCGGTCTTGCACGCCAAGGGGCTGATGCAGACCGGTGAGAGTTTCATCGGCCGCTCGATCATCGAGAGCCGCTTCATGGGCCGCATCGAGGCGGAAACGCAAGTGGGCGGCAGGCCGGCGATCATCCCGTCGATTTCCGGCCGCGCCTGGATCACCGGCCAATCGACCCTGATGCTCGATCCCGCCGATCCGTGGCCGGATGGCTACCGGATTGCCGACACCTGGCCTTTGGATGGACGCCCATGAACGTGACCGAAAATTCTGCTTCGCCAGTTATACCCAGCCGCCATCGACGATATAGTCCTGGTTGGTGATGGCGGAGGCGTCGTCGGAGCTGAGGAACAACACCACGCGCGCGATGTCGATGGGTTGCAGCCGCCGCTTCAGGCATTGCGAGCGGTTGATGAGTTCGTCGGTCTCCGGCGTCACCCACAGCTTCAACTGGCGCTCGGTCATGATCCAGCCGGGGGAGAGCGAATTGACCCTGATGTTCTGCGGCCCGAAATCGCGCGCCTGGCTGCGGGTGAGCCCCAGCACCGCCGACTTCGCCGCCGTATAGGCCGCCATGCCGCCCTGGCCGATGCGCCATGAGGTCGAGCCGAAATTGACGATCGCGCCGCCGCCCGCCGCCGCCATCTGCGGCTGCACCGCTTGGGCAGAGAAGAACATCGGCCTGAGATTGATTGCCATGCGCTCGTCCCAGTATTCCGGCGTCACGGTGTCGAAGGCGTGGCGCTGGTCGTTGGCGGCATTGTTGATGAGCACGGTGATCGGCCCGTTCTTGGCTTTCGCTTGCTCAATCGAAGTCTTCAGAGCGGCGATGTCGCGGATGTCGGTCTTGATGAACAGGGGCGGCGCCTGGCCGTCTTTCGCTAGCCGCGAAACCAGCGCAGTGCTCGCCGCCTCGTCGATATCGATGAACGCGATTTTGGATTTCTGCCCGGCGAAGGCCTCGACGATGGCCGCGCCGATCCCCGAGCCGCCGCCGGTTATGAACACGCTGCGGCCTTCCAGGCTGGGATAGATCGCCAGTTTCGATTGCGTCATCGAGCCGTCCTCTCGTACTAGCTTTGGGTCTGTGTTAGGACTGCCTCCGTGAAGAAACAAGCGGGTTCGCCATGCATATTGTTCAGTTGCTCGATGACAAGGGAAAGCGGCGCGTCGGCGTTGTCGAGGGGCGCGACATAAGGCTCTTGAAGCGCGTCGGCCGCACCATCGATCTCGCCCAACTCGCGATCAAGGAAGGCCGCGGTCTCGCCGCGATGGCCAAGTCGCTTGCCACCGGAGCCTCCGAGGATTACGCCGCAGCGCTGAAGGAGAAGCGCCTTTTGGTTCCCGCCGACCACCCTGACCCCGCCCATTGCCTGGTGACCGGCACCGGCCTCACGCATCTGGGTTCCGCCGCGGCGCGCGACAAGATGCATCAGAAGCTGTCGGGTGCCGCCGAAGAGCTCACCGACTCCCTCAAGATGTTCAAGCTGGGGCTGGATGGCGGCAAGCCCGCCAAGGGAAAGAGCGGCGTGCAGCCCGAATGGTTCTACAAGGGCGACGGCAGCTGGCTGGTGGCTCCGGGAGCCTTGCTCGAGCGTCCCGCCTTCGCGCTCGATGGCGGCGAGGAACCGGAGGTCGTCGGCATCTATCTGATTGGGTCCACCGGCCGGCCCCATCGCCTCGGCTTCGCGCTCGGCAATGAATATTCCGATCACGTCATGGAGCGGCAGAACTATCTCTGTCTCGCCCATTCCAAGCTTCGCCAATGCGCCATCGGGCCGGAAATGATCGTGGGGACGCCGCCGCAGCATGTCGAAGGCCGCAGCCGCATCTATAGGAAGGGTCAGGTGATCTGGGAGAAACCCTTTCTCACCGGCGAAGCCAACATGACCCACAGCATTGCCAATCTTGAATTTCACCACTTTAAATATGACGGTTTCCGCCGCCCCGGCGATCTGCACATCCATTTCTTCGGCACCGGCACGCTGTCGATCGCCGACGGCATTGCAACCGAGGACGGCGATGAATTCGAAATCGAGGCGCCCACCTTCGGCGCGGTCTTGCGCAACCGGCTCAAGGCGGTCAGGCCGCGCTTCAAGCCGGATGCGGTGAAGGTTCTCTGATCGCCCATGAGCGGCCGCTTCATCGCCCTCGATTGGGGAACCACCAGCTTTCGCGCCTATCTCGCGGACGTGGCTGGCGGTATCGGCGAGTCGAATTCGGCGCCGGAGGGCATCCTTGCGGTCAAGGACGGCGATTTCGATGCGGCTCTGGAGCGCCACATCGGCAAATGGGATGTGGCACTTCCCGTCGTCGCGGCCGGCATGATCACCAGCCGCCAGGGCTGGATCGAACTGCCCTATGTCGCCTGCCCCGCCGGTCCCGCCGAATTGGCGGCGGCGCTTCACCGCCACACCAGCAAGCGTGGCCGCTCCATCGCCTTCGCCACCGGTCTTTCCTTTCGCTCGAGCTCCGGTATTCCCGATGTCATGCGCAGCGAGGAAACCCAGGTCTTCGGCAGTCTCGAAAACGGCGGCGGGTATTTCGTAACCCCCGGCACCCATTCGAAATGGATCGTGGCCGAGGGTGGCAAGATCGTGCGATTCGCTACCTACATGACCGGCGAAGTCTTCGCCGCGCTCAAGAACCACACGATCCTCGGCACGCTCATGCAGGATGGCCCGGAGAATGAAGAGGCCTTCGCCAAGGGCGTGCGCGCGGCCCTCGCCGACCCCGCCGGATTTCTGCACCGTATCTTTTCCACCCGCTCGCTAGGCCTCTTCAGCGAGATGGCGCCGGAGCATCTGGCGTCCTATCTGTCGGGCCAGGTGATTGGAACCGAGATCGCCCATGCCCGCGCCGGCAATCCGAAGGACGCGGACTATGTGGTGCTGGCATCGGAAGAAATTGGCGCGCGCTATGTGAAGGCCATGCGGATCGCCGGACTGAAGGCCCGTGCCGGCGATCCCAATTCGATCGTCAAAGGCCTGGCGCGCATCGCCAGGGAAGCACGATTAATCGCATGACGAGGAGTTAGGACCATGAAAGTTGCAATGGTGACGGGTGCTGGCTCGGGCATCGGCAGGGCCGTGGCCGCCGCACTCGGCAAGGAAGGCTATGCCGTGGTTCTGGCGGGACGACGAATTGGACCGTTGCAGGAAACCGCGAAGGCAATCGGCACCGATAGCCTCGCGGTTCAAACCGACGTTGCCGATCCCGAATCGGTTGCCGCCCTCTTCGCCGCGACGAAACAGAAATTCGGCCGCCTCGACGTGCTCTTCAACAATGCCGGAACCGGAGCGCCCGGCACAATCAATCTCGAGGACCTGACCGTCGCGCAGTGGCGCGCCGTCGTCGACACCAATCTGTCCGGTGTCTTCTATTGCATCCAGGAGGCCTTCCGCATCATGAAGACGCAAGTCCCGCGCGGCGGCCGCATCATCAACAACGGCTCGATCTCGGCGCAGGCGCCGCGTCCCAACTCGGCCCCCTATACGGCGACCAAGCACGCCATCACCGGCCTCACCAAGTCCGCCTCCCTCGACGGCCGCAAATACGATATCGCCTGCGGCCAGATCGACATCGGCAACGCCGCCACCGACATGACCGAGAAGATGAAAACCGGCATGCCCCAGGCCGATGGCTCCATGGCCCCCGAGCCCACCATGGCGGTGGACAATGTCGCCCAC
>JANMQB010000461.1:0-2109 GCA_031370155.1 Hyphomicrobiales bacterium
CGACGGCGGAAGCGCCCTTCGGCGGCGTCAAGGAGTCGGGCATCGGCCGCGAAGGCTCGAGCCATGGCATCGATGAATATGTCGAGATCAAATACATGCTTGGGCGGGCTCGGAAAGTGACCGCCGATGAGCAGAAGCGGGCCGCCGCCAGGGCGGCCCTCGATTATGTCAAACCCGGCATGAAGCTCGGCCTCGGCACCGGCTCGACGGCCAGGCATTTCATCGATCTGGTAGGCGAGAAAGTCAAGGAAGGCCTCGATGTCGTCTGCGTGCCGACTTCGGAAACGACCCGCAAGCACGCCGAGAGCCTGAAGATACCGCTCACCACGCTGGAGCAGCATTCCTTCCTCGATCTCACCGTCGACGGCGCCGATGAATTCGACGGCGACTTCAACGTCATGAAGGGCGGCGGCGGGGCGCTTCTGGCCGAGAAGATCGTCGCCTCCTCGTCGCGCTACATGGTGGTGATCGCCGACCGGTCGAAGCAGGTCAAAAGCCTTGGCGCCTTTCCGTTGCCAATCGAAGTGGTTCCGTTCGGCGTCAAGGCGACCGCCTGGAAGATCGAGCGCGCCTTCAACGTGCTGGGCCTCAAGGCCAAGATGGTTTTGCGCCGCAGGGACGGCAAGCCATTCGTCACCGACGGCGGCCACGCCATCGTCGATTGCGCCCTGGGCCACATTCCCGATCCGCCGCGCCTTGCCAATCTTCTCTCCGTCATCCCCGGCGTCGTCGATCACGGGCTGTTCATCGGCATCTGCGGCATCATCCTGATGGGCGGCGATGACGGCGTGAAGACCTTCCGGAAATCATGACGAGGAGCTTCGACTACGATCTCTTCGTGATCGGCGCGGGTTCGGGCGGCGTGCGCGCGGCGCGTGTGGCGGCCAAGCATGGCGCCAAGGTTGCGGTCGCCGAGGAGTACCGCGTCGGCGGCACCTGTGTCATTCGCGGCTGCGTGCCCAAGAAGCTGCTCGTCTATGCCTCGAAATTCGCCGAGGAGTTCGAGGATGCGGTGGGCTTCGGCTGGACGTCCGCGAAGGTTTCCTTCGACTGGGCGACGCTGATCGCCAACAAGGACCAGGAAATCGACCGCCTCAACAAGGCCTACGTCCGCAATCTGGAATCGGCGGGCGCGGAATTGATCCTCGAACGTGCCGAACTTGCGGACGGCAACTCTATAAGGCTGGCCTCCGGGCGCAAGGTGACGGCGAAGACGATCCTTGTGGCCACCGGCGGCGCGCCCTTCCTGCCGCGCCATCTGCCGGGCCATGAGCTGGCGATCTCCTCCAATGAAGCTTTTCACCTCGAAAAGCTTCCGTCGCGCATCGTCATCGTCGGCGGCGGCTATATCGCCGTCGAGTTCGCCGGCATTTTCCAGGGCCTCGGCGTCGAGACCGTTCTCGTCTATCGCGGCGAACAGATCCTGCGCGGCTTCGACGACGATCTTCGCCACCATCTCGCCGCCGAGATGCAAAAGAAGGGAGTCGAAATCCGCACCCAAGCCGATGTCGCGAAAATCGAGCGCTCCGGAACCGGCGTGCGAGTGACGCTGAACGACGGTGCCGCGTTCGGCGCCGGCCAAATCATGTTCGCCACCGGACGCATACCTAATGTCATTGACCTTGGTCTCGACAAGGCCGGCATCGAACTGACGCCGCATTATGCCGTCAAGGTCGACGACTATTCGCGCTCGAGCCTCGACAATATTTATGCCGTGGGCGATGTCACCAACCGCCTGAACCTCACTCCCGTCGCCATCCGCGAGGGCCAGGCCTTCGCCGACACGGTCTTCGGCGGCATGGATGTGAAGGTCGATCACACGATGGTGCCGACCGCGGTCTTCTCGCAGCCGGAAATCGGCACCGTGGGCTTGACCGAGGCGGCAGCCCGCAAGCGCCACAAGGCGATCGACATCTACAAGTCGACCTTCAAACCGATGAAGCACACGCTATCGGGCCGCGACGAGCGCATGTTGATGAAGCTGGTTGTTGACGCGGCGACCGACCGTGTGCTCGGCTGCCACATCTGCGGGCCGGATGCCGGCGAGATGGCGCAGCTCTTGGGGATCGCCATCAGGGTGGGCGCGAAAAAGGCCGATTTCGACGCCAC
>JANMQB010000547.1:0-2564 GCA_031370155.1 Hyphomicrobiales bacterium
GTAGGGCTGGCCGTCACCGGTCACCACCTTGCCGATAGCGGGGATGACGGCGAAGGAATAGGCATCGTAAACCTGTTCCAGCACCGGCACGTCCGGGTGGGAGAATTCCAGGCAGAGGAAGCGGCCGCCGGGTTTCAGCACGCGAAAGGCCTCAGAGAGAGCCCGGTCGATGTGGGTGACATTGCGAATGCCGAAGGCGATCGTGTAGGCATCGAAGCACTTCGCCGGAAAGGCCAGCGCCTCGGCATTGCCGACGGTGAAATCGCAGCGGCCGAGCAGGCCCTCCCGCTCCGCCCGCTTGCGGCCCTCGCCCACCATTTCATGCGATATATCGGCGACCGTGACATGGGTTGCGGGGCCGCCCGCCCGGGCGATGCGGAAGGCGATGTCGCCGGTGCCGCCCGCCACATCGAGGACGCGGAAGGGGCCGGACTTCGGTGGAGCGAGCATGGTCACGAAATCGTCTTTCCACAGGCGGTGCAGGCCCGCCGACATCAGATCGTTCATCTGGTCGTAGCGTTCGGCAACCTTGGAAAAGACCTCGTTGACGAGGCCCTGCTTCTCCGTCTCGGCCACCTTGCGAAAACCGAAGGCGAATTCCGGCCCGTTTGCGTCTTTGGTCATGGCCGCCTTCTAGCCGAAGATCGATTGCGATTCCATTAGCGCCTGATCATCCGGCGGAAAGTCGAGGGCGTCAGCGCGCCCAACGCGTAGACGATGCCGAAATACACGATTCCGGCGGCAGCGATCATCGCCAGCAAGAGGACGCCTCTGAGCGCGAGATGGGTCTCGCCGGTAAACCAGCCGCGGCAATAATATTCGAGACCTGCAACCGCCGCACCCATCACTAGGCTTGCCAGAATCATGCGCCAGATATTGCGGCGAAGGGACGCGTCGACGGTGAAATGCCCGCGGCGGCCGAGGGTTACTCCAAGCAGCAAGGTATTGACCCAGGAGGCGATGGTTGTGGCCAGTGCGATGCCGACATGGCCCATCAGCGGAAACAGAAGAATGGCGCCCAGGATATTGAGTCCGACACTGGCTACGGCGAAATACATGGGCGTCTGCGTATCCTCGCGGGCAAAGAATCCGGGCGAGAAGACCTTCATCAGCACGAAGGCTGGAAGTCCCGCGGCGAAGGCGGCAAGGGCCGCGGCGGTGGCCTGCGAGTCGGACGCCGAGAAGGCGCCGCGCTCAAACAATACCTGAATGATCGGAAACGGCATGGCGAGCAGGCCGATGGCGGCCGGGAGCGTGATCAGCATGGAAAATTCGCAGGCCCGGTTCTGGCTTTGTTCGACGCCGGCATGATCGCCGGAGCGAAGGCGCCGCGATAGCTCGGGCAAAAGCACCACACCGACGGCGACGCCGACGATGCCGAGCGGCAACTGATAAATGCGGTCGGCATAGTAGAGCCAGGCATTGGCGCCATCCTGGGGCGAAGCGAACATCGTGGAGAGAAACAGATTGACCTGGGTGATGCCGCCGGCGATCACGCCGGGGACACCGAGCCGCAACAGCCGGCGCACCCCTTCGGTCATGCGCGGACGCCGGAGCTGCAATTTCATCCCGGCCCCGCGGCAGGCGATCCACAGCATCAGGAACTGCGCGAGGCCCGCCACGCACACGCCCCAGGCAAGCGCCTGACCGGTGACCGGCGTATTTCCGGTTCCGGCTATCACGACGCCGATGAGCACGAGGATAAGAACGATATTGAGCAGAATGGGTGCCGCGGCGGCCGCCCAGAACCGCTGCAGGGAATTCAGAACGCCGCCGAGGAGTGCGACCAGCGACATGAAAACGAGATAGGGAAAGGCGATGCGCGTCAAGAGCACGGCGAGATCGAATTTCGCCGGATCGTCCAAAAAGCCGTGAACATAGACCGTCATCCACACGCCCATGCCGATTTCGGCAACCGCCAGGACGATCAGCAGGACGAAGAGCAGACCGCTGTAGACTTCTTCCGCGAAGAGGCGGGCGGCCTCGGCGCCGTCGCCCTCCATGCGCTTGGCGAAGAGCGGCACGAAAGCCGAGTTGAAGGCGCCTTCACCGAACAGTCGGCGAAACAGGTTGGGAAAGCGGAAGGCGACCACGAAGGCTTCGGCCACCGGCCCCGAGCCGAGGACCGACGCGATCATGATATCACGGACGAAGCCGAGCAACCGGCTCACCATGGTGAGGCCGCCCACGGTGGCTGCCGATTTCAGAAGCGACATGGATGATTCCCCTGTACCGGCAGCTTCTAGGCGGGAACGGCGGCCGTCTCAACCGGTGGCGTCAGCACGGCGGTAAGAGCCCGCTCGATTTGCCGGTGGCGGGCGGCATTCTCGATCTTGCCGCCGGTCAGATCAGTCACATAGAAGACGTCGATCGCCTTTTCGCCGAAAGTGGTGATGTGGGCCGAGGCGATATTGAGATTAAGGCGGTAGAGCGCCTCGGTCAGGTCGTAGAGCAGGCCGATGCGGTCGAGGCCGTTGATCTCGATGACGGTGAAGCGGTTCGACGACCGGTTGTCGACTATGACGCGCGGCTCGACGGTGAAGGCCTTGATGCGGGCCTGCGGC
>JANMQB010000475.1:0-4829 GCA_031370155.1 Hyphomicrobiales bacterium
CGATTGTCGAAGCGCAGGTGAGGGCGGGCGATTCAGGCGGCCCGCTGGTGCGTGAGCTGTTGAGGCCCGATCTCACCTTGGAGCTCTACAAGGGTTTTCCCGGGACCTTCCGTCCCTGGGATCGCCAGCTCCGCCAGAGCATCCTGCTCGGCACCGCCGATGCGGTCATCGCACTTGCACCCGTCGAGGGCGCGCTGCACCAGTTCAACAACCTCGATACGCTCGGTCTCGACGAACCGGAATTCAATTGCCCCTGATGATTGTTTTCGCAATTGCGAAGACGCCAAATTCAAAGAATCTTGACACCCCCTTGCATTAAGATCAAACTTTCCAAAGTACGTCGGATTCCGCCCCAAGAATCATAATCATTCGTGGAATTCCGAGGTCATGAGGAGGAGCGCCAATGAACATGCAATTGTCACGGCGTCGGTTCATGAAACTGACGGGTGCCGGTGTCGCGGGTTCGGCGATCGGAGCGTTCGGATTTGGCGGTTTGGAAGAGGCGGTGGCGCAGTCCATCCGCCCGTTCAAGCTGGCGCGCACGACCGAGACCCGCAACACCTGCCCATACTGCTCGGTGAGCTGCGGCGTCATCATGTATTCCCTTGGCGACAAGTCCAAGAACACCAAGGCGGCGATCATTCACATCGAGGGCGACCCGGACCATCCGGTGAACCGCGGCACGCTGTGCCCGAAGGGCGCGGGGCTTCTCGATTTCGTGACCTCCAAGACCCGCCTCAGGCACCCGATGTACAGGAAGCCCGGCTCCGACAAGTTCGAGCGGGTGACCTGGGACTTCGCCATGGAGCGCATCGCGCGCCTCATGAAGGACGACCGCGACCGCAACTTCCAGGTCACCAACAAGGACGGCACCGCCGTCAACCGTTGGCCCACCGTGGGTTTCCTCGCCGGTTCGGCAACCTCCAATGAGAGCGGCTGGCTTACCCACAAGGTGATCCGCGGCCTCGGAATGATTCAGGTCGACACCCAGGCACGCGTTTGACACGGACCGACGGTGGCCAGTCTGGCCCCAACATTCGGCCGCGGCGCAATGACCAACAGCTGGGTCGACATGAAGAATGCCGACATCATTCTGATCATGGGCGGCAACCCCGCCGAAGCGCATCCTTGCGGATTCAAGTGGGTCACCGAAGCCAAGGCGCATAACGGCGCAAAGCTGATCGTCGTCGATCCGCGCTTCACCCGCTCGGCGGCGGTTGCCGATCTCTATTGCCCGATCCGGGCAGGCACCGACATCACGTTCCTCCTCGGCGTCGTCAACTACCTGCTGAGCAACGGCAAAATCCACCGCGAATACGTGAAGGCCTATACCAACGCGTCCTACATCGTGAAGGAAGGTTACAGCTTCAACGCGGAAGAGGGACTGTTCTCGGGCTACAATGCGGAAAAGCGTTCCTATGTGCGCGACACCTGGGAATACGAGATGGATCCGGCGACGGGATACGCCATGCGCGATCCGTCTTTCGCCAATCCGCGCAGTGTATTCCAATTGCTGCTGAAGCATGTGGAACGCTATACGCCAGAAACCGTCGAACGCATCTGCGGTTCTCCCAAAGATAAATTTCTGCAAGTCTGCGGACACGTGGCCTCAACCGCTAATGGCGAACGGGTGATGACCTCGCTCTACGCCCTTGGGTGGACGCAGCATTCGACCGGCTCGCAGAACATTCGCTCGATGGCGATGATCCAGCTCTTGTGCGGCAACGTCGGCATTCCGGGCGGCGGCGTGAACGCGCTTCGCGGCCACTCCAACATCCAGGGCCTCACCGATCTTGGCGTGCTCTCTAACGCGCTGCCCGGCTATCTGGTGATGCCGACGGACGCGGAAACGACACTAGCCGTCTACATGAAAAGCCGTGACGCGCAGTTCAAGCCGTTGCAGGAAAATCAGGTGAGTTATTGGCAGAACTACAAGAAGTTCTTCGTCAGCCACCTGAAGAGCATGTACGGCAAATACGCGACACCGGAGAATGATTTCGGCTTCGACTGGCTGCCGAAATACGATGGCGGTTACGACATCCTGAAGCAATTCGATCTGATGTCGCAAGGCAAGATCAATGGCTATTTGTGCCAGGGCTTCAACCCTCTGATGTCGGTGCCGAACAAGGCCAAGGTCATGGATGGGCTGGGCAAGCTCAAGTTCCTAGTGACTATCGATCCGCTCGACACGGAGACGTCGCGCTTTTGGGAGAACCACGGCGAATACAACGACGCCGATCCCGCCGCGGTGCAGACCGAGGTATTCCAGCTGCCGTCCACATGCTTTGCCGAGGAAGAAGGATCGCTCACCAATTCCAGCCGCACCATTCAGTGGCACTGGAAGGCCGCCGATCCACCGGGCGAGGCGCGAGGCGACGCGGCCATCATGGCTGAGTTGTTCCTGCGCATCAAAGCCCTCTACAAGGCCGAAGGCGGCGCAAGGCCCGATCCGATCTACTACACGGATTGGAGCTACATACAGCCCGCCAACCCCAGCCCGGACGAACTCCTGCGCGAGATCAACGGGCGGGCCCTGGTCGATCTGCCCGATCCGGCGGATGCGACCAAATTCATCAAGAAAGCGGGCGAGCAGCTCGACGGCTTCGCGCAAATGCGCGACGACGGCTCCACGACGGGCGGATGCTGGATCTATGCCGGCGTCTATCCCGAGACCGGCAACATGTCGGCGCGGCGCGATACCGCCGATCCCAGCGGTCTCGGCGTCTATCCCAAATGGGGTTTTTCCTGGCCCGCCAACCGGCGCATTCTCTACAATCGCGCTTCGTGCGACCCCTCGGGCAAGGCATGGAGCGTCCGCAAGAAATATGTCGAGTGGAACGGCACGAAATGGGTGAGCCCCGACGTGCCGGACTTCCCGGCGACGCTGGCGCCGGAAAAGAACGCCGGCCCCTTCATCATGAATGCCGAGGGTGTGGGCAAGCTCTGGGTGCGCAAGGGCATGTCCGACGGGCCGTTCCCGGAGCACTACGAGCCATTCGAGACGCCGGTCACCAATGTGCTCCACGAGAAGACGATATCGAACCCCGCCGCCCGCCTGTTCAAGAGTGACGGCGAGGCCATGGGCAAGGCCGACGCCTTCCCCTATGTGGCGACGACCTACCGGCTGACCGAGCACTTCCATTATTGGAGCAAGCACGCCCGGATCAACGCCATCCTGCAGCCCGAACTCTTCGTGGAAATCTCCGAGGACCTGGCCAAGGAGAAGGGCATCGCCAGCGGCGGCATGGTGCAGGTCTCGTCGAACCGCGGTTCGATCAAGGCCAAGGCGGTGGTGACCAAGCGCATTCCGACGCTCACCATCGACGGCAAGACCGTGCATACGGTCGGCATCCCCATCCATTGGGGCTTCACCGGCGAGGCAAAGAAGGGCTTCGGCGTCAATGTGCTGACCCCCTTCGTCGGCGACGCCAACGTGCAAACGCCCGAGTACAAGGCGTTTCTCGTCAATATCGAACCCATTGCGGCAGCGGTCTAGGGAGGAACAGTCATGGCATCACTGCAATCCCTCGATCTCAAGCGGCGCTCGGCATCGACCTCGCCGCCGCCCGCCGTGCGCGAAACCCTCGAAGTGGCGAAGCTCATCGACGTGTCGAAGTGCATCGGCTGCAAGGCCTGCCAGGCGGCCTGTCTCGAGTGGAACGATCTGCGTGAGGAAGTGGGTGTCACCACCGGCGTCTACGACAATCCGCACGATCTCTCGCCGGCCTCGTGGACGCTGATGCGCTTCAGCGAATGGGTAAACCCCGAGACCAACAATCTCGAATGGCTGATCCGCAAGGACGGCTGCATGCATTGCGAGGATCCGGGCTGCCTCAAGGCCTGTCCGGCGCCCGGCGCCATCGTGCAGTACTCGAACGGCATCGTCGACTTCATCTCGGAGAACTGCATCGGCTGCGGCTATTGCATAAAGGGCTGCCCCTTCAACATCCCGCGCATCTCAGCTGCCGACCACAAGGCCTACAAGTGCTCGCTGTGCGTCGACCGCGTGTCGGTCGGGCAGGCGCCGGCCTGCGCCAAGGCCTGTCCGACCCAGGCGATTTCGTTCGGCTCCAAGGTGGACATGATCGATCTCGCCCAGGAACGGATCGTCGACCTGAAGTCGCGCGGGTTTGCCAATGCGGGTCTCTACGATCCGCCGGGCGTCGGCGGCACCCACGTCATGTACGTGCTGCATCACGCCGACAAGCCGGAAATCTATTCGAACCTTCCCAAGGATCCCAAGATCAGCGCGGTGGTCGAGGCGTGGAAAGGTGTCACCAAATATGCCGGCATGGCGTCGATCGGCGCTTTCGCGGTTCTGGGCTTCTTCCATTACGTGTTGAACGGCCCGAACCGGGTAACCGGCGAAGACGAGGACAACGCCGAAGACCTGCGGCGGGATTCCTAAGTGAAACGTCCGGCGCCAGCCAAGAAGGAAACGGCCGGAGCGCATGCCAGGCGCGCTTCGGCCCAATCCAATCCGGCACGGCATGAAGCGCCTACTGGAATAATAAGGGAGGTGGTGCAGATGGATTCGAATCCCACCGAATCCTATGCCGTATCGCGGTACACGCCGTGGGCGCGCGTCAATCACTGGATTACCGCAGGAAGTCTCATTCTTCTGGCGTTGAGTGGACTGTCGCTGTTTCACCCGAGCCTGTTCTTCCTCAGCGACCTGTTTGGCGGCGGCGAAAATGTCAGAGCCATCCATCCCTGGTTCGGCGTGGTGCTGGCGTTAAGTTTCCTGGGGCTTTTCATCCGCTTCTTCCGGCTCAATCTTTGGGAGCGCAACGACAACATCTGGCTGGGCCGGATGCGCAGCGTGCTGG
>JANMQB010000488.1:0-4580 GCA_031370155.1 Hyphomicrobiales bacterium
GTCGATGAATTCGACCAGCATGCGGGCATTCATGTTGCGCGAGCGCGCTTCCGCCTCGTATTCGGCGGGGACGGCGTCGAATTTCAGCGGATTGTTCTTGCCCTTGCCGGCGCAGACGACGCCCAAGCCGAGCGACTGGGCGAAGCCGATGAGTTCGAGCGCCGCCGCCGGCTCGTCGCCCGCCGCACCGGTATAGACGACGCCGGCCCGCGCCGCTTCGGCTTTGAGATGGCGGCCGATGGTGATGTCGGCCTCGACATTGAGCATCACCACATGCTTGCCGTTGTCGATGGCATCAAGCGCCAGAACCGTGCCAACATTGGGATTGCCGGTGGCATCGATCACCACTTCGATGCGGCCCGCGGCGGCAAGCGCCGAGAGGTTCGAGGTGACGGCGATTTTGTTGGCCTCGATCGCCGCGTCGATCGCCGCGGCGTTGGCAGCCTCGACGATGTCGCCGCGGGGGTGGCCGGCGAGCCGGGCCGCAGCGATTGCCGCCGGCACATCGATTTCGGCAATGGCGCCGAGACGCAGGCCCGGCATGAGGGCGAGCTGCACCACGATGTCGGTGCCCATCTGACCGGTCCCGGCGAGCCCGATGGTGACCGGGCCCTTGGCCCCGGCGCGGGCCCTGAGGCGCGAAGCCAGTGTCGAGACGTTTTCGATCATCAGGTGTGCTTCTTCTTTTTCTTGTCGGCCTTCGGCGGATCGCGGCGGACGGGCGCCATCACGGCCGGCGCATCGCCCTTGCCGAGTTCGCCCGCCTGCCTGCCATAGGTCTTGAAGCGGGCCAGCACGGTTTTCATCTGGCTGTCGTCGAGGATGACCGGCTTTCCGGCGAGCGATGCCGCCCAATATTGCTGGCACAGGGTTTCGATCTCGCCGGCCAGCCACAGGGCCTTGTCGAGACTGGGGCCGAAGGCGATCTGGCCGTGATTGGCGAGAAGGCAGGCGCTGCGGCCCTCGAGCGCCTTGAGCATCGTGTCGGAGAGCCCCTGAGTGCCGAATTCGGCATAGTCGGACACCCGCAAGCCGGCGCCGCCGGTCACCCCAATCATGTAGTGGAAGGCGGGGATATCCTTGCGCAGGCAGGCAAGCGCCGTGGCGAAAATCGAATGGGTATGGACGATCGCCATGGCCTCGGCCCGCGCCTTGAAAATGTCGAGATGCATGCGCCACTCGGTCGACGGCAGATAGGGCCCACGATAGCCGCCGTCCAGATCCATTTCGACGACATGTTCGGGCTTCATCTTTGCATAGGCAATGCCCGAGGCGGTGATCAGAAAGCCCTCATCCGTCCGTACACTGACATTTCCCGAGGTGCCCTGGTTGATGCCTTGCGCGTTCATCGCCAGGCAGGTTTCGATCACCTTGTGCCGCAAGTCCTTGTATTTCAGCTTCGCCATGTGGTGTCCTTGTGGGCCTGGTGGGAAATTACCGAAGCCCGCGCGGCTCGTCCATGAAAAGCTCGCGGGTGAAACCCTGCCTGAAAATACCGGGCTTCAGCCCGGCGTCACGAACTTGCCGCGCACCAACTCCACCGGCCCGGTTTTTGTGAACAGCCGCCGGCCCTGAAACGCCGTATCATAGAGAGCCGTGATTCCGGCGGCATCTTCGGCGCTGGTCACTTTTCCGCCGGGGCTGAAGATATCTATCGCCTCGTCCAAATGCGATGAATCGTAGGACTCCTGCGCTCCGTGGAGCACCATCGGTGCGCCGATCTGGCGGTTGACGTAGTGCTGCACATCGAAGAATTCCGGGCTTCGCGCATGCTTAAGCGTCGGACCCAGCCGCGTTTCCTTGACGGCGACGTTGCGGGCGGGCTCTCCGGCCGGCACAATGCCGTAGAGATCGATGTCGCCATGGATGTAGCAGCTTTGCTTGATGAGACTGCTGGCGGTGAATTTCAAGCAGCCATAATGGGTGCTAGACGGGTTGAGATCCACGAAATACAACCCTCCGACCGGAATGTAGGTAAATCTCTCTTGGGCTTCGAATGTACGCATATCGGGATGGATCAACATGAAAGCGTCCCACTCTTTCCGGGCCTCCCTGCATTTTTCCGATTTCTCAAAGGCGTTCTCCGCGCCTTTGATGTATGGATCGATCACCAGCCCGGCACAATCGATCAAGCCATAATCGGGATGCAAGTAGTCGAAGTCGGCGGTCTTGGCCTTGCAATCCAGGCGCTTGGCAACGAATCCCGGTTCGCCGATATACCTCAGAGACATGAAATTGGTGCGGCGGACGAGAATATAGACGTCGAACAATTTCGCCGCACCCAAAAACACCTTCTCATGCTCATGGGTTGTCTTCATCGCTGGCTTCGACATGTTCAACCTCCGGCAAAATGGCGTCCGGCTCAAACTCCCGGAGAGCCCGGGCCGGCATTGCGATGGTAAACTCTTAGCAAACTTTCTGACGCCAGGCGAGTTCGCCCGTCTGGTGCCCTGGAATCATTGACGGATTGAAACCGGTTGCGCACTGTCCGGGCAAAGACAGGGAACTGAAATGAACTCGGAATCCCCTCGCGGCATCGCCGTCGTCGATGCCGGGGCGACCCACACCAAGATTGTGCTGTTCGATGGCGGAGGCCATGCAGTCGCGGCGCGGAATATTGCCAGCCGCCATGTCGAAGGGCCGCCCTACCGTCATATCGATCCCGAGCCGATGGTGGGGCTCGCCCGCCAGGTCCTGCCGGAGTTCGACCGCATCCTGCCGGTCGATGCCGTGGTGCCCTGCGCCCATGGGGCGGCGCTCGCCTGCCTGGCGGTCGACGGATCGCTGGCCCTGCCGGTTATGGACTATACCGCCGTGCCGCCGCCTGAAGTCGTGGCCGAATACCGGCGGATCGAGCCGCCTTTCGCGGAAGTCTTCGCGCCGCTGCTGCCCATGGCGCTCACCCACGCTCTGCAGCTCTATTGGCAGGAGCGCTGCTTCCCGCAAGCCTTCGCGCGCATCGCCACGGTCATTCCGTGGATCCAGTATGTGGGGTTCCGCCTCAGTGGCACGGCGGTCACCGAAATCTCCAGCCTGTCGTGCCAGTCGCAATTGATGGATATCCGGCATAACCGGTTTTCGTCGCTGGTGCGGAGCCGCGGCTGGGACCGGCTGTTTCCACCCATCGCCAAGGCCTGGGAAAAGACCGGCACGCTGAAGCCGGAATTTCGCGGGGTGGGATTTCGCGGAGCGGGACTGGTGCTGGCCGGAGTGCATGATTCAACCGCCAATTACCTGCGTTATCTGGCGGGCGGCTTGGCACGCTTCACGCTTCTGTCGACCGGCACCTGGATCATCGCGTTAGATGCATCGACGCCGATCGGCAGTCTCGACGCGGCCCGCGACACGTCAACCAACACCGATGTATTCGGCAGGCCGGTGGCCAGCGGCCGCTTTTATGGCGGACACGAGTTTGAAATCCTCGCCGCCGGTGCCAAGGGCGATGCCGCCTCGCTTGCGGATGTGGCAAGGCTGGTGGCCGCTTCCGTCTTCGCATTGCCGTCCTTCACCGATTCCGGCGGACCGGTTCCGGGCAGCGGCGGCAAGGGCCGCATCGAAGGCGGCCCGCCCAAGAGCGCGGCGGAGCGGGCGGCACTCGCTTCGCTCTATTGCGCGCTCATGGTGTCGGAAGAACTCGGCGCGGTGGGCTCGCGCCACGATATTATTGTCGACGGGCCCTTTGCCAAGAATGAAGTGTTCCTCGCGCTCCTGGCGGCGCTGCGGAGCGGGCAGAGTGTCATGGCTTCGGAACTGCGCGACGGCACCACGGCGGGGGCCGCCTGCCTGGCGCTGATGCCGGAGGGGAAGCTTCCGCATGTGGAACTCAAGCTGCTGCAGGTCGCGGCCGCGGCGATCGACGGCCTTGCCGCCTATCGCAACGCCTGGCGGAGCCGGGCCGGATTGACAGGTTAACGGGCCGGTAACACCCATGGCGCAAGCTTGGCGCGTCATGCGTTGTGAATCCGCAATCCAATCCCTGACCGCCGATTTTACCCTGAGCTGTGGCGGTTACCGCAAGCCCGCCAAGGCCGGCGGCGGCAATCTGCCCCTGATGATCGGCAACAATGTTCTCGCCGAAATCGCCCATGCGGATCTGCTGGAAAGCTGGGAGGCGGCCGTATCGCTCACCGCCTCCGAACTCATCACCATGACCGAAGTGGCGGGCCGCAGGCTCGCCCAGATCATGGTGGCGGGCATCGACACCGGCCATCTCTCCGAGGCGGTGACCGATGCCGCGGTGCTGTTCCTGCTCGCCATGCGCCGCCACGGCATTTCCGATCCCAAGCGGATTCCCGCCTGCACCGTGATGTGGCATGGACAGGAAGGCCGTGAGAGCGTTTTACTGGGGGCATGAAGAAGCGCCCTTCCGACAAATCGCCACCCGTTTCGCCCCCCGACTATGGCCGCTCGCTGCGCGGGCTTGGTTTCAACCTGCTGGTCAGGGACGTTCCCCGCGCCGTGAAATTCGCGGTCGAAGTTTTGGGCGCCACATCCTTCTATGACGATGAGGATTTCGCCGCCATTAAGCTTAATGGCGGCGATTTCATGTTGCATGCCGATCACACCTACAGGGACAATCC
>JANMQB010000550.1:0-11323 GCA_031370155.1 Hyphomicrobiales bacterium
ATCGAATTAACTTAAGACGCTGAACAGCAGGCGTTGCGATCAACTCAGTGAAAATTTTATTATCAGCCGGGTCAACGTTTGGGGTGCCAGGTTCGGCAAAATCGTAGACAGGGTGATTCTGGGTTGCCAAATCTGCAATCATTCGTCTTCCGCTGGGTTTTCAGACAAACATTATAGCAGAATCAAAGCCGTGTAACGATTCTAGGACGATTCTTGGTTCATTTGTAGATATTATGCGGCCGACGCGCTGATTCGAGGCGCGATCATCTCAGTTAAGCTCCGCTAGTGGGACTGCGCCATTGAAAGCGGGGCTTGAAGTCAGTGTGGAAGATGGCTGAGGGCATACCCTGCCATGTCATTGCCTGCCTTGTCCTGGCAACCCACCGCTCAACGTGAGCGCGAGACCTGCCTTGCGGGACCATGGGTCCCCGGAACAAGTCCGGGGATGACAGATCGAATTGGTTTTGATAGCGTCGGCCCAAGCTGAAGTCGGCAGGCAGTCAGCCTAAACGGTGTGTGCCACTCTGAACGCCAACAGATGGAGCAACACATGAAATTCGGCTATTTCTCCGACACCAACAACCGGCACCTCGCCAAGCCCTACAAACAGGTGCTCGACGAGCAGATCGAGGTGGCGCAATATTGCGACGGCCATGGCTGGGACTCAGTGTGGTACACGGAACATCATTTCGGTCATGAGGGCTTCGAGGTCTGCCCCAATCCGGTGCTGATGTCGGCCTGGGCGGCGGCGCATACCAAGCGCATCCGCGTCGGCCAGGCGGCCAATATCATCACCTTCTGGCATCCGTTGCGCTTCGCCGAGGACCTGGCCATGCTCGACCACATGTCGGGCGGGCGGGTTGAATGCGCGGTGGGGCGCGGGCTCTACGGGCGCGAGGCGCTGCAGCTCAACAAGATGGCGGATACGCGCAACCCGGCGCAGAATTTCCGCATCTTCGCCGAGAGCCTGGAGGTGATCCGCCGCGCCTGGGCCAACGATCATTTCGAATATCAGGGCGAGTTCTTCCATTATCCCGACCCGAAATTCGTCTGGGACCACGCCATGTCGCCGAAGTCGCCGGAGTACCAGGACATGGCGACGCTGGAACTGAAAAAACTGGCGCTGGTGCCGCGCCCCCTGCAGCAGCCGTCGCCGCCGATGCACCAGGTGGTGGACGGCCATCTCGCCATCCAGTTCGCCGCCGAGAACGATCTCGGGGCCATGATGTGGATTCCGCCGACCGATGCCTTGAAGCCGCGCTTCGAACTCTACCGCGACAAGAAGGCGGCGAAGGAGCAGCGCGAGGTGAAGCTGGGCGAAGGTATCATCCTGGTGCGCGACATGTTCTGCGCCGAATCGAAGGCCGAGGCCAAGCGGCTGGGCGGGGCCGGCATCGTCGATTATATGCGCTGGGTGTGCCATTGGCGCGGCCTCGACAACCACCGCCATCCGGGCGAGGAGCTGCGGAAGACCGAGAACAAGCTCGATCTGCTGTCGGCCGATTTCCTCGACGAGCGCAATCTGCTGTTCGGCACGCCGGACCAGATTTCCGAGAAGATCGAGGAGATGATCGAGGTGCTCAACCTGCAATATCTGCTGGTGTGGTCGGATTTCCCCGGCACCGGTCACGACGCGGCGATGGGCTCGATCAAGCTGTTTACCGAGGAAGTGATGCCGCGCTTCAAGGGCAGGCTCGGCGTCAAGCAGGCGGCGGAGTGAGCGCCTGCGAGGAGACGGCGGTTCGGTGAGCGGACCACGCGGCGAAGTGCGATTGCCGGACGGGACCTCGGCCTTCGTTGCGGGCGAGGGACCGGCACTGGTGCTGCTGCATGGCGTGGGGCTCGACCGGCGCATCTTTGCAGCGCAGGTTCATGCCTTGGCGCGCCGCCACATGGTGGTGACCTACGATCTCATGGGTCACGGCAAGAGTCCGCCGGTCATGGGCGAAGCCGCCCTCGAGGACTGGGTGCTGCAGCTTGAGCGCGTGACGCGAGCTTTGCGGATTGAGCGGTTTTCGCTTGTCGGATTTTCTTTCGGCGGGATGATCGCGCAAGGGTTTGCGGTGAAGCATCCGGAACGGTTGGAACGGTTGGTTCTAATGAATACGGTTCATGACCGCTCGGCAAAGGAGCGCGCATCAGTGGAAGCGCGGCTCCAACTGGCGCGCCAGGGGACGCCGCTTGCCATCATCCCGGCGGCGCTGGAGCGCTGGTTCTCGCCTGCCTTCGCGGCGGGGCAGCCGCAGATCGTGCAGGAATACAGCCAGCTTCTGCAAAATAACGATTCCACCTCGTTCCTTGCCTCCTATGCCTGTTTCGCCCACGCCGACCGGGAACTCGCCGGCAGACTCGCGGCGATTTCCTGCCCGACCTTGGTGATGACCGGGGAACTCGACGGGGGCTCGACGCCGGACATGGCGCGCAAGATGGCGGCGGCCATTCCCAATGCAAGCCTCTCCATTTTACCACGGGCACGGCATATGATGCCTGTCGAGATGGCGGACGAGGTCAACGCCATCCTGCGCGGCTTTCTGGTTGGAGGTGTGTCATGAAGACTCTACTCAAATGGGTGATCTGGCTGGTGGTCGCCGTCATCGTGGTGTTCCTGGGCGGCGGCTATATCTTGCCGGGCGAAGCGGTGGTGCAGCGGCAGGTTGTGATTGCGGCGCCCCCCGAAAAGGTCTTCGCGGTGATCGGCAATCTCAAGCGGTTCAACGAGTGGTCGCCCTGGGCGGAAATCGATCCCGATATTCAGTACATATTCGTAGGGCCGGAGACGGGCGTCGGCCAGAAGATGAGCTGGACGTCGAACCATCCCGATGTCGGCAATGGCAGCCAGACGATCACCGGTTTCGAGGAGAACAAGCGGACCACGACGGAACTGGACTTCGGCGACATGGGCAAGGCGGTCGCCTCCATGGAACTGGCGCCGGTCGATGGCGGCACCGGTGTCACCTGGGGTTTCAAGAAGGAGCTGAAGGGCGCCATGGAGCGCTGGTTCGGCCTGCTGTTCGACCGCTGGATCGGCGCCGACTACGAGAAGGGCCTGGCGAGGCTCAAGGCGCTGGCCGAAAAAGAGGCGGCGGGTGGCTGAGGCCTTTCAGCTCTTTATCGGCGGCGGCTTCCACGATGCGGAAGGCGGAGCGACATTCGAGAGCATCGATCCGTCCACGGAGGAAATCTGGGCGGAGATGCCCAGGGCCTCGGCGGCGGATACCAATGCCGCGGTCGAGGCCGCATATTACGCCTTCCACGAAGGCTCGTGGCCGGCACTCACCGCCACGGCACGCGGCAAGCTGCTTGCGAAACTCGCCGATCTGGTGGCGCGCGATGCGCAGGCGATCGCCGAGCTCGAAACCCGCGACACCGGCAAGGTGATCCGCGAGACGAAGGCCATCACCGGCTATGTGGCGGAATTCTACCGCTACTATGCGGGGCTTGCCGACAAGATCGAAGGTGCGACGCTGCCTATCGACAAGCCCGATCTCGAAGTGTCGACCCGGCGCGAGCCATTGGGCGTGGTGGCGGCGGTGGTGCCATGGAATTCGCAGATGTTTCTTGCCGCAACCAAATTGGGGCCGGCACTGGCGGCCGGCAACACGGTGGTGCTCAAGGCATCGGAAGATGGGCCGGCACCGCTACTGCATTTTGCAAAGCTCGTGCATGAGGCGGGGTTTCCGCCAGGCGTGGTCAATATCATCACCGGCTTCGGCGAGGAATGCGGGCGGGTCTTGACTTCGCATCCACGCGTGGCGCGGGTTGCCTTCACCGGCGGGCCGGAGACGGCGCGGCATGTGGTGCGCAACACGGCGGAGAATTTCGCCGTGACGACACTCGAACTCGGCGGCAAATCGCCGGTGCTGATATTCGAGGATGCGGCCATCGACTCGGCCGTCAATGGCGTCATCGCCGGCATCTGGGGCGCCACAGGGCAATCCTGCGTGGCGGGCTCGCGGCTGCTAGTGCACGAATCGCTGCATGATGGCTTCGTGGCGCGGCTCGCCAAGCGGGCGAGGGAAATCAGGATCGGCGCGCCACTCGACATGGCAACCGAGATGGGACCGCTCGCCACCCTGCGGCAGCGCGAACGGGCGATTCGCCTGATCGCCGAAAGTGTCAAAGGAGGCGCGCACATCGTCACCGGCGGCAAGGCGCCGGACCGCAAGGGTTTCTATTTCGAGCCGACGATCCTGCTGGCGCCTTCGGCGGAGCTGCCGTGCGTAAAGCAGGAATTCTTTGGGCCGGTGCTGTCGGTCATGAAATTCAAGAGCGAAGAGGAGGCCGTGGCGCTGGCGAACGGCACGCAATATGGCTTTGCCGCCGGCGTGTTCACCCAGAATCTGGCGCGGGCCCACCGCCTGACCCGGAAGCTCAGGGCGGGTGTGGTCTGGATCAACACCTATCGCGCTGTCTCGCCCATCGCGCCCTTCGGCGGCAATGGCCTCACGGGATATGGGCGCGAGGGCGGGCTTGATGCGATCCGCGACTACACGCGGACGAAATCCGTGTGGATCAACACTTCGGATGTGCCGATGGCCGATCCCTTCGTGATGCGGTAGGAAGATCGCATGACACGGGTGGCACTGATCACCGGCGGGGCGCAAGGACTGGGCGCGGCGGCGGCCCGGCGATTTCTCCAGGACGGCTTTGCCGGGGTCATGCTGCTCGACCGCAACGCCGTCAAACTCGCCACTACGCAAAAAGAATTGGCGGCGCTCGGTAAGGTGGAATCCGTCTGCGGCGACTTGCGTGATCTGCAAACGCCGGCCCGCGCAGTGGTGGAAACGCTCAAGGCATTCGGTCGGTTCGACGTGCTGATCAATGCCGCCGGCAACACCGAGCGCTGCGGCCTCGACGACACCACGCCCGAGGCCTTCGACCGGCTGTTCGATGTCAACGTCAAGGCGCCCTTTTTCCTGATGCAGGCGGCGGTGAAGGCGATGCGCGAGATGGGCTCCGGCGTCATCGTCAATGTGTCGAGCATGCTGGCCCATGGCGGCCCGCCCAATCTCGTCACCTATTCGGCCTCGAAGGGAGCACTCGTCACCCTGACTCGGGCCGCCGCCAATGCGGTGAAGCGCGATGGCATCCGCATCTTCGCCATCAATCTGGGCTGGACTCATACGGAGGGCGAGCAGGTGCTGCAAGCGTCGTTTCACTCCATGCCGGAGGATTGGGCGGAACGGATCGGCAAGCGGATGCCGGCGGGCCGCCTGATCGCGCCGGAAGACGTCGCGGCGCTGTGCGCCTATCTCGTCTCGCCTTCCGCCCAAATGATGACTGGCGCCGTCATCGATTTCGAGCAGATGCCGGTCGGCACCTTCGACGCGCACCCGGCGCTGGCGCCGGAGTGACGGCAGCTAGCGGCCCTTCCATGCCGGTTTGCGTTTTTCGGCAAAGGCTCTGGCGCCTTCGCGCTGGTCTTCGCTGGCATAGAGTGTGTCAACGGACTTAAGCTGGCACCTGGTCACCATGTCGAAGGCCTGTTGGATGGGCAGATGCATGGTTTCGCGCAAGGTTTCCTTGATGGCGGCGAAGACCAGCGGCGGGCCATCGGCCAAATGCTGCGCCACTTGGCGGGCGCGGGCCATCAGTTGCGCGGCGGGCACGATCTCATTGACGATGCCCCAGTGCTTGGCCTCGTGCACCTCGATGCGGCGGCCGGTGAACAGCATTTCAACGGCCACATGATAGGGAATGCGGCGCGGCAGCTTGATGGTGGCGGCATCGGCGAGCGTGCCGGAATTGATTTCGGGCAGCGCGAATGTGGCGTGTTCGGCGGCGATGATGATGTCGCAGGAAATCATGATCTCGAAACCGCCGCCGAAGGCAAGCCCGTTGATCGCGGCGATCACCGGCTTGTTGAGGCCGGGCAATTCTTGCAAGCCGCCGAAACCGCCGGCGCCATAATCCGAGTCGGGCGCTTCGCCCTGGGCTGCGGCCTTGAGGTCCCAGCCAGGGCAGAAGAATTTCTCGCCCGCCGCCGTGAGGATGGCGACGCGCAAATCCGGATCGTCGCGGAAGGCGGCGAAGACATCGCCCATGATGCGGCTGGTGGCGGCATCGATGGCATTGGCCTTGGGCCGGTCGATCACGACTTCGAGCACGGCGCCGTTGCGGGTGGTGCGGATGGGGGATGTCATGGTGTCCTCATCTTGATCAGTGCGTCGACGGCGACGGTGCCATCGCGGAGAACGAGCAGGGGATTGACGTCGAGTTCCTCGATCAGGCCGCGATGGGCTTCGGCGAAGGCGGCGACGGCCTCGATCGCTTTGATGAGGGCGATGGCGTCACCGGATTTGCCGCGGAAGCCCTCGACGAGTTTCCACACCTTGAGGGATTTGAGGGCGCGCTCGATTTCGGGGCGCGAGGTGGGGAGGATGATCGAGGCCGAATCCCTGAGAAGTTCGGTCAAGATGCCGCCGGCGCCGACGACCAGCGCGATCCCGAATTGCGCATCGGATTTGACGCCGACGAGCAATTCGGCGACCGCACCCGTCACCATGCGCTCGACCAAAAGTTCGGGGGCGAGCTTCGCCATGCGGATGGCGGCGGCTTTCACCTCATCGGCGTTCCGCAGATTGAGAGCCACACCGCCGGCCTCGGTCTTGTGGGCGATGGCGGCGGAGGAGACCTTGAGCGTCACTGGATAGCCGAGCCTTTGCGCCGCGGCCACGGCGTCTCCCGCCTTGCAGACGACGCCTTCGGGAACCGCGAGGCCATGGGACTTGAGAAGCTGCTTGGCGGCGAATTCGCTTAAAGTGCGCTCACCTCGCCCGCGCTTTACGGTTTCAATCATGGCCGGTGGTGATTCACGCCGGGCCCAGTTGCGGCCGATTAGGCTTGCGGCCTCGAAGGCGGTCAAGGCATCGTCGAGGCCCATCATGGGGGCGATGCCGTGGCGGCTCAGTTCATCGGCGAGCGCCAGCGGCATACATTCCGGCAACGAGGCCACCATGGCGGCGCGGGCCTTGGTGGCATCGGCGGCATTGATCAAGGCCTTCGCCGTCACCAGCCAGGTGTCGGGCCGCATCTTCGGAGTGGTGGGAATGTCGAGAATGAGCATGGCCAGATCATAGCCGCCGCCGAGCACGGCGGAGAAGGTGGCGGTGAGCTTCGCTTCGTCGTTCCAGATGAAGGTGTGATAGTCGAGCGGATTGTCGATGGCGACAAATTCATTGAGAGTCGCCGCGACCTTCGGCCTGGTGCAGGTATCGAAGGGCGGAAATTGCACCTGCTTGTCGATTGCCATGTCGGCGACGAGGGCCGCCTCGCCGCCGGAACAGCTCATGGAAACGAGGCGGTTGTCCTTGAGCGGCCCGCCGTGGTGCAGGAATTTCAGCGTCTCGACAAAGCCGGTTACCGATTTCATGCGGACGATGCCATAGCGGTCGAAAAGCGCGTCATAAAGCGTGTCGGCACCGGCGAGTGCTGCAGTATGGCTCATCGCCACCTTGGCGCCCTGTTCGGAGCGGCCGGTCTTGAGCGCCACGACCGGCTTGCGGCTGGCGCGGGCAATTGCCGCGGCGCGGGCGAAACCCGCGATATCCGGCAGGCCTTCGATGTGCAGGCCGATGGCCGTGATGCGCTCGTCGGCGGTCAATGCCTCGAGCATGGCGCCCATGTCGACATCGGCCTGATTGCCGATGGCGAAGACGGCAGCCACGGGGAGGGCGCGCCGCGTCATGGTGAAATTGCAGGCGATGTTGCCGGACTGGGTGACGATGGCGACGCCGGAGGCGCAGGGCTCGAGCCCATGCTCATCGGGCCACAGGGCGGCGCGGGCGAGGCCGTTGACGAAGCCGTAGCAATTGGGACCCATCAGCGGCATGCCTTGGGCGGCGGCGAGGAGTTCATCTTGCAAATGGCTGTCGCCGGTCTCGGCGAATCCGCTCGCATAGATGACGGCGCCGCCGCAGCCTTTTTTCCTCAGTTCACGGACTATCTCGATGGTGGGGTCGCGCTTCACCGCAATGAAGGCGGCATCGACGGGGCCGTCGATCTCCGCAACGGAACGGACGGTCTTGATGCCGCCGAGCTGGTCGCGCTTAGGATGCACGGCCCAAATCTCTCCGGTGAAACCGAGATCGCGGGTGCGGGAGATCGCGACATCGCACTCATGCCCGCCGATGAAGGCGATGGAGCGCGGGTGGAGGAGGGGGGTGAGGGAATGGGTCATATCTATATCATTTCTTCCCTCTCCCCTCGCCGGAGAGGGTGGCGCGCGTTAGCGCGACGGGTGAGGGCCGGAGCTGCGAAAAGGCCCCCTCATCCGGCCATCGCTTCGCGATGTCCACCTTCCCCCGCAAGGGGGGAAGGGGATTTTGGCAATTGTTTTTCATCATCCTCCCAACGGCCGCAATAAGCTTCGCGAGATGATATGCCGCTGGATTTCGCTCGTTCCCTCCCAGATGCGCTCGACTCTGGCATCGCGCCAGATGCGCTCGAGGGGGAGATCGGACATGAGGCCCATGCCGCCATGAATCTGGATCGCCTCGTCGGCGACGAAAGCGAGCATCTCGGTGGCCTTGAGCTTGGCCATGGCCATGTCCATGTCAGTCACGGTCTTGGCGTCGAATTTCCAGGCGGCCTCGAGGGTCAGGAGTTCGGCCGCCTTCAGTTCCATCGCCATGTCGGCGAGCTTGAAGGAGACGCCCTGGAACTTGCCGATCTGCTGGCCGAACTGGACGCGGTCGACGGCATACTGCTTGGCGTGTTCAAGGGCGCGTTCGGCGCGGCCCAGGCAGGTGGCGGCGACCTGCAGGCGGGTGGCGCCGAGCCAGTCGTTGGCGACCTCGAAGCCCTTGTGCAGCTCGCCGAGGATCTGCGATTTCGCCACCCGGCAATCGTTGAATTCGAGGATGCAGTTGTTGTAGCCGCGGTGCGAGACGTTTTTATAGCCTTTGCGCACCGTGAAGCCCGGCGTTCCCATGTCGATGAGAAAGGCGGTGATGAGTTTCTTCTTGCCACGCGGCGTATCCTCCTCGCCGGTTGCGGTAAAGAGGATGACGAAGCTGGCCTCATCGGCATGGCTGATGAAATGCTTGGTGCCGTTGATGACGAAATCGCCGCCGTCGGCGCGGGCGAAGGTCTTCATGCCGCGCACATCGGAGCCGGTGCCGGGCTCGGTCATGGCGAGGCAGTCGGATTTCTCGCCGCGCACCGAGGGCAGGAGATATTTGTCGCGCTGCTCGCCGGCGCAGGCCATCAATATGTTGGAAGGACGCGCCACGCAGGTCCAGTGCAGGGCGTAATTGGCGCGGCCCAGCTCCTTCTCATAGAGAACCCAGGTCAGCGTATCGAGGCCGGCGCCGCCCACAACGGCCGGCATATTGGCGGCATAGAGGCCGGCGGCGATCGCCTTCCGCTTCAGTTCGTCGCGAAGATCGCGGCGGAGCACGCCCGTCTCCTCGATCTCGGCCTCGTGCGGATAAAGCTCCCTCTCGACGAAATCGCGCGTCGTCTTGACGATCATCTGCTGTTCTTCGGAGAGGGAGAAGTCCATGAATATTACCTGATGCGAAACGTCTCGATGTGGCCGTCGATTGCGATGTCCTGGCCGTTGATCATCGCCGCGCGGGGCGAGGCGAGAAACAGGCACAGGTCGGCCACCTCGTCGGCCTCGGTGAAGCGCGGGATCGACTGGTTGAAGATCATTTCCTTAGCCACCACCTCGAAGGGCACGCCGCGCATGTCGGCCTCGCCCTGAATGACGCGGTTGATGCGGTCGCCACGCACGGCGCCGGGGCAGATGGCATTGCAGCGGACGTTATGGGGACCGAGTTCGACGGCCAGCGATTTGGTGAGGCCGATGACCGCCCAGTTGGCCGCCGCATAGGGCGTGCGGTTGCCGAAACCGTATTGGCTGGCGTTGGACGAGAGATTGATGATCGAGCCCGATTTCCGCGCCTTCATCACCGGGGCGGCGCGGCGCGCGCAAAGAAAGTGCGAGTCGAGGCAGACTTCGATGCATTCGCGCCAGTCGGCATAGTCGATGTCGTCAACCTGGGCGGTGGGTCCCTTGATGCCGGCATTGTTGACCAGCACATCGAGGCCGCCCAAATCTTCGAGGGCCTCGTCGAACCAGGCATCGATCTCGCCTTCGCTGCGCACATTGACGTGAGTGGCGGCGATCTCGGGGAATTCCTCGCGGAAGGAGGCCAAGGCCTCCTCGTTCACATCGCAAATGTGCACCTTGGCGCCCTCGGCGGCGAAGGCCTTGGCGATGGCGCGGCCGATGCCCGAGGCGGCGGCGGTGATCATCACGCGTTGTGGCATGTCGATGTCCCTATTTCTTCTTTCTTGCTGCTGTGGGTCGGTGCTTGCGCTTCGCCTCGCGCTCGAGCACCAGCCCGGCGCCGATCTTATGCTTGCGGAACAGCTTCATCATGTCCACCAAAATGGCGTTGCGCTTGGCCTCGATCGCCGCGACGCTGCGGCCGCCGGCCTGGGCCTCGCAGCCTTCGACTAAGCGCTTTTCGAGTGCGGCATTCCATTTGGGGAATTTGAGATCGGTCCAGGGCAGTTCCAAGGTGGGATCGAACTGCTTGATGAAGTCGCGCATGCCGCCGGCACCGCCGGCCAGATGATAGGTGAGGAAGGAGCCCATGAAGGCCCAGCGCAGGCCGGCGGAATAGACGATCGAATCGTCGATATCGCCGGTCGAACCCACGTCCTTGTCGAGAATGTTGAGCGCCTCGCGCCACAGGGCCTCCTGCAGGCGGTCGCAGATATAGCCGTCGATCTCCCTCTTGAGGCGCAGCACCTGCATGCCGATCGCCTCGAAATAGGCGCCGGCGCGGTCCATCGCCTCCTTCGAGGTTTTGGCACCGGGCACGGTTTCAACAAGCGGCAGGAGATAGACCGGATTGAAGGGGTGGCCGATCAAGACGCGCTCCGGATGACGGCATTGCGATTGCAGACGGGTCGGCAGGAAGCCGGAGGAGGATGAGGCGATGATCACCTCGGGCCGAGCGATGGCATCGATATCGCGGAACAGCTTGATCTTGAGGTCCTCGCGCTCGGGCGCGGCTTCATGTATGAAATCAGCTGTCGAAGCCATCTCCTTGAGATCGGTGGTAAAAGAGAGTTTGCCGCGCTTCAGCTTGCGGGCCTGCAGCTTGGCCATGGAGGGCCAGGCGACCTTGATCGCGGCGCGCAGCTTCGCTTCGGCGGCGGGCTGGACGTCATAGGCGATCACGTCAAACCCGCGGATCAGGAGCCGCGCCGCCCAGCCGGCGCCGATGAGCCCGGTGCCGGCAATGCCGGCGGTTTGGATGGCGGTCATCTCATTTCCTCGGCTTGAGCTTGAGGATTTCGCGGC
>JANMQB010000524.1:0-2805 GCA_031370155.1 Hyphomicrobiales bacterium
TGCCGCTCTTCAGCGTCCGGGACCGGCGCGCGGCGCGCGCATCCTTAGCTATCATTGTTCAATCCCCTGTGCGGCAAGCGCTGCCGGTTACCGAAAGTTGATTCCAGCACCCCATTAACCCGTACATACTAAAAAATCGCACCAATCAACGGCCGCGGCGGGCGACGCGCTCGATTTCCTCGCGCACCAGTTGCTCAACCAGCGCCGGCAAGTTTTCATCGAGCCATTGTTTCAGCATGCCGCGCAGCATGTCGCGCGCCACATCCTCGACCGAGAGGTCGCCAGTCGAGCGGCCGACCAGCGCGTCCGCCAGACGGCTGAACGCCGCATTGGCCGCGGCCGAGGCCTCCGCCGACAGCATCGCCGGATCGTCTTGATAGCGCCCGTCGTCATAGGCGGTCTGCGGCGGTGGCAAATAGGCGGCCTCCGCCTGCCGCACATCCTGCCCATATCCGTCATAGTGAGGCTCGCCATAGCCGTAGTCCGTCTGGCCATGGGGATCGGCATAATACTCCGCTTCAGGGGCGTCGGCATCCTCTTCGCGATACGAGGGCCGCAGATCGGGGGGCGGTTCAGCGGGCCTGGCCACTGTGCCGCCCAGAATGCCGGCGAAACCCGCAGCCCGCGGCGGCGGCTCGGAGGGTGCGGGGCGGGCAAATTCATCCATGGCGCGGTTGCGGTGAATGCGGTTGCGGATGTCCTCGATGTCCGCTGCCTCGGGAACCTGGCGCTCCGTTTCGTCACCAAGCTTGACGCGCAACTCGCGCATGGCGCCCTTGAACACCGTTCCGTGCGACTCCGCCGGCGGCGCTTCGCCGATGTCGTCCTGGATCGCCTTCCGGATGGAAGCGAGAAGATCTTCCATTTTCGGTTCCGCCGTCACCTGGAAATACCCCGCACTGGTAGCACTCACGCAAGCCTTGCAACAGAATTACGTCGGAACGGCGCTCTTGTCGATGCCCAGGCGCTGCTATTCGATGGTTTCGGCATCCGTGCCGATCCACTTGCCGCGCACGGCGCGGTAGTTCTGCTCGGCATCGTAATAGGCCACCGCAAGGCCGAGATCTCGCGCCGTGAGCCTGCCGATCGCCGCCAGCAGCTGATAGGCGGCCACCACCCGGTCGCGTTCGGCGCTCACCAGCACGATGCGGGCATCGACCACTTCCGCCTCCGCGTCGAGCACGTCGAGGGTGGTGCGCGAGCCCACCTGATATTCCTGCCGCACTCCGTCGAGCGCCAGTTCGGCCGCCGCGACCTGCTCCTTCGCCGCCGCAATCGTCTGCTGCGAGGCGATCAGGGCACTCCACGTTGCCTCGACCGACTCGCGCACCGCTCGCCCGGTTTCGATCGTCTGCAGCCGCCGCTGGCTCGCCACATGTTTGGCTTCGCGCACTGCCGAATAGACCCGCCCCGCTTCATAGAGCGGCACGCTGAGAACCCCGCTGATGGTGGCCGAATCGGAGGTGTGGGCGTTGTTGCCCGGATCGTGGCGGACCGAAGCCGTCGCTTCCAGCGTCAGCGTCGGCAGGAGGTCGCCCTTCACCACCTCGACCGAGTGCCGCGAGGCTTCCTCGACGAAGGCTGCCGCCAGTATATCGGGATTGGTTTCGGCCGCTATCGCCAGTGCGGCGTCGAGCGATGGCGGCGCCGCCGCGACCCTGGGATATTTCAGGGTGCCCGGCGCATGGCCGACGATCCGCCGGTAATTCGCCACACTCGCCGCCAGATTGGCACGCGCTCCGGAAAGTGAAGCTTGCGATTGGCTGAGCCTGGCGCGGGCCTGGGCGGTATCGGTGCGTGTTGTTTCGCCGGCTTCGAAGCGCGCCGTGGCGGCCCGCAACTGTTCCTGCAGCACGGACGCATTCTTCTGGCGGAATGCCACAATCTGCCGGTCGCGCAGGACATTCATGTAGGCCTGTACCGCCCTGAACAGGATGTCCTGCTCGACCGCCAGGAGATCCTGACGTCCGGCCGCTACCGAGGCTTCCGCGGCCTTCGTGCCGTTGATGGTCTTGAAGCCGCGGAACACGGGCTGTGCCAGCGATATGGAAACACCGGCCGGATCGCTCTCGATGGATGGACCGGGGTGAGAATCGGACCAGTTATGGCCGGCATCGCCCTGCGCCGTTACCGTCGGCCGCCAGCCCGACAAGGCCTGCGGCACCTGCTCGTCGGTGGCGCGCTGCCGCGCGCGCTCGGCCCGCAGCGCCGGATTGCCGGAATAGGCTGAGGCCAGCGCCTCGTTCAGCGTTTCGGCGGAGGCCGGCGCTGAGAACAGCACCACGGAAAACAACAGCCCCCGCGCCAGACGCCCAATTCCATGCCGCATCGCAATCTCCGCACCAAAGAATCTAAAATACGAAAGCCGGCGGCTTCTTGGCGAATCCGGGAAGCGCCGGAATCGCGGCATCGAACGCCGCCCTTACCCCCCGTACCGTGCCTTTGACTGTCCAGATACAAGCCTTGGCGGGCTCGCTTTCGCCCACCACCGCCACCAGGCGGCCGCCGTCGGCAAGCTGCGCCAAAAGCGCCTCCGGCACCTCCGGCACCCTGCCCTCGATCACAATGGCATCGAAAGGCGCCTCTGCCTTGCAGCCTTCGGCCAGCGGGCCTTCGGCGATGAAGACACCTGTTTCGCCCGCCAGATTGCTGCGCGCCATGGCGGCAAGCGCGGCATCGCTCTCCAGCGCCACCACGCGGCATCCCATCCGTGCCAGAACCGCCGTGCCATAACCGGTCGCGGCGCCCACTTGCAGAACCTGGTCACCGGATTTGATCTCGGCCAATTGCACGAGACGGGCAAAG
>JANMQB010000529.1:0-8100 GCA_031370155.1 Hyphomicrobiales bacterium
CCGGGCGCCGGGGAAGAACCGCGCGCCCGGCATTTTGTTGCCGTCGATCAGCACGCGGGCGCCCCGGGTTTCGGCTTTTACGGCACAGAAGTCCCACAGGGCGGACCAGAAGACTTCCGGCTCGTTAACCGAAAACCGGTGAATATCGGCATAGGATTCAAGACGCGGATTGATCGCGGCGGTGAATCGCCGCAGATTCGACTGTGCCACGCGCTCAGCGCTCGGGGTCCACAAGGGACGTTCGGTCATATGTCCTCCACGGCGGGCGGAACCTAGACAGGTCACGAAAGGGCCGCAAGTCCCGGCGATAGCGGTGGCACATAACGGAGTTTTCGATGCGGGGACTGGATATCGGAGCGGGATTGGTGGTGGTCGGCCTGGCGGGCACGGCCGCGGCCTGGGCGTTCTCGCCGGGCTACGCCATCGGTCAGTTGCAGGCCTATGTGGCGGAACGGTCGGAGCGAAGCCTTACGGTTTCCGGCGGCGCCCATGTCGAATTCACCCCCAGCCTTGCCATCCGCCTCGACGATGTAACGCTGTCAAACCCGGAAGGAATGGAGGGCCAGTTCGTCAGCGCCAAGTCGCTTAAGCTGCCTATCACTTACACCGATCTGATGCAGCGGCAACTGCCCGTGGGCCGAGTGACGCTGACCGACGCCAATTTCAATTTCATCATCGACGGTGAGGGCCGCGCCAATTGGACGGATGCGAGCGGCAAGAGCGACAAGAACGGCTCGGCACTTTCGCTGGTCCTGGACAACGCCTCGGCCGCCTTTCTCGATCAGCGCCACGGCCAGGCTTTCTCCTTGAGCGAGATCGATGCGGCGGCGGATGTTTCGGATGCGGGTGAAGTGACACTGCGCGGCAGCGCGGCCATCGCCGGGCAGCGCGCCAAGTTCGATGCCTATGTCAAATCGCCGGCGCGGGCCGCGGGCGAAGGCTCGCCCGCAACGCTCAATTTCGAATCCCCGCTCATCAATGTGAGCTTCGACGGCCGGCTCGCGGCGAAGGGCGAACTCGGGCTGGCCGGACAGGTGACCGCCAGCGCCGCCGATCTGCGCGCCGCGGCGCGCTGGCTGGGGGTTGCGCCCGGCGGCGAGCGCGGATTCAGAAATTTCACGCTGACCGGAAAGCTCGACGGCGCGGCCAAGACATTCAAGCTGCGCAAGGCCGAGATCGGCTTCGACAGCGTCAGGGGCACGGGCGTTGCGATCCTCGACTTCGGCAAGCCCACGCCCGCCATCGCCGTATCGCTCGACACCGAAGCCATCGATCTCAATCCCTATCTCGCGCCGAAACCGGCGGCCGAGAGTGAGCCGGCGGAAGGCGCTTCCGCCTGGGACCGGACACCGCTTGGCTTCGCGGCACTGCGCGGCGTCGATATTAAGGCGCAGATCAAGGCGAAAAAACTCATCTATGGGGCAATCGAGATGGGGCCCGCCACGATCGAGGCGGCACTCGCCAAGGGCCGGCTCGATGCCCGCATTTCCGAGGCGGACCTCTATGGCGGCAAGGCCGATGTGCAGATCGTGCTCGATGGCGGCAGTGACGTCCCGGCGATGGAGGTGACCTTCACCGCCTGGGGAGTCGCGGCCCGCGATTTTCTCCGCGACCTGGCCGGCCTCGAGCGGATCGACGGCACGGCATCGCTGACCGCGGTTCTGAATGGCGCCGGCCACAATCCGCAGGAAATGGTTTCGACACTGGAGGGTGCGGCCGCTATCCGCGTGGACAAAGGCAGCATTCGCGGACTCGACGCTTCCGCCGTGGCCGCCGCGGCGACCGAAGCTCCACTCACCGGCTGGCCCTTGCGGGATTCCAATGCGACGGAATTCGACAGCCTCTCGGCGAAATTTGGGATTGCCGACGGCATCGCCGCTCTGTCGGAATTCAAACTCGACGACGCCGAAATCGCCCTGACCGGCAAAGGCGAAATCGATTTGCTGCGGCGCGATCTCGATCTCGCCTTCGCCTTGAAATTCGTCGGGGCCGAGGTAGAGCCGACCAATGTCACAGTCACCGGCCCCTGGGGGCGGCCGAAGTTCGCCGAAGCCGGCGGGGCGCAGGCGGCCACGGGCGGCGGCAAGCCTAAAATCGTCCGGGAGATCGGCAAGGCCGTCGACGACATCGCCGCCAGCAAGCCCGTGCAGTCGGTGAAGAGGGGCACCAGGAAACTGTACCGCAAGCTGTTCGGCAATTGACCTGACCCGATGATCCGCGTGCAATCCGAGCCCTTCGATGTCGGCGCCGAACTGGCGAGGCTCAAGGCGGGCAACCGCAATATCGGCGGCACGGCGATCTTCGTGGGGACCGTGCGCGACGTCTCCGGCGGCGCCAAGATCGGCACCATGACGCTGGAACATTATCCCGGCATGACCGAGACGGCGCTGCAGGAGATCGAGACGGAAGCGCGCCGGCGCTGGGCGCTCGATGCCTCGCTGATCGTGCACCGCCATGGCCGGCTGGAGCCGGGCGACGACATCGTGCTGGTGATCACCGCCGCGGCGCACCGGGAAGCCGCCCTTGCCGCCTGCCACTTCCTCATCGACTGGCTCAAGACCAAGGCGCCCTTCTGGAAGCTCGAAGAGGGGCCAGAGGGCGCGCAGTGGGTCGAAGCCAAGGACAGCGACGAGGATGCCGCGGCAAGCTGGGAAAAACCGAGGCCGTGAGACGTCCGGTCTGGCAAAACTTCGCCGATGCTCTGGTCTTCATTGTCCTCCTCGCTTTGGTGCTGATGGCGCTGCAACGGGCGGGACTGATCGATCTCGGCACCGGGGGCTATGAAGCCGTCGACGGCGATTCGCTGAGAAGGGGCGCGGCGGAAGACTGACGCGAATTCTGCAACTCGGGCATTGCCAGCGGTCCGAATGTGTTCTTACACTCTCTCCGAATCTCACGGAGAAGACCCATGGCAGCGCGCAAGAAGAGCAAGGTCAAGGCCAAAAAGAAGACGGCCGTCAGGGCCAAAAAGGTAAAAGCGAAAAAGGTCGCGGCCAGGAGCCCGGCACAGGTGGTCAATAGCTGGCTTGCCAAATTCGGCAGGGCGCTGTCGGGCGGCGATGCCGGCGCGGCGGCGAAACTGTTCGGCGAGGACAGCTATTGGCGCGACCTCGTGTCCTTCACCTGGAACATCAAGACCATGGAAGGCCGCGGCGACATCGAGGCGATGCTGAAGAGCACGCTGGGTCATGTGAAACCCGGCAACTGGAAAATCGAGGGCGAAGCCAGCGAGGCCTCCGGCATCAGCGAGGCGTGGTTCACCTTCGAGACCGCCGTATCGCGCGGCCGCGGCCATGTGCGCCTCAAGAACGGCAAGTGCTGGACGCTGCTCACCACCATGGTCGAACTCAAGGGCCATGAGGAGCAGGCGGGCCCCCGCCGCGACAACGGCGTCGAGCATGGCGCCTTTAAGAACCGCAAGAGCTGGCTCGAGCGCAAGATGGAAATCGAGGCGCGGCTCGGCTACGACGAGCAGCCCTACTGCGTCATCGTCGGCGGCGGCCAAGGCGGCATCGGACTGGCGGCGCGCCTCAAGCGGCTCGGCGTGCCCACCATCGTCGTCGAGAAGAACGAGCGCCCCGGCGACAGCTGGCGCAAGCGCTACAAGTCGCTCTGCCTGCACGACCCCGTGTGGTACGACCACATGCCCTATCTGCCGTTCCCCGATCACTGGCCGGTGTTTTCGCCCAAGGACAAGATCGGCGACTGGCTGGAGATGTACACCAAGATCATGGAGCTCAATTACTGGAGCTCGACCTTGTGCGAGCGCGCCTCTTATGACGCCAACAGGAAAGAGTGGACGGTCGAGGTCAGGCGCAACGGCGAGCCGGTGACGCTCAGGCCCAAGCATCTGGTGCTGGCCACCGGCATGTCGGCGGTTCCCAACATTCCGAATTTCCCGGGCGCGGAAAAGTTCAAGGGCGACCAGCATCATTCCAGCGCCCATCCGGGCCCCGATGCCTATGCGGGCAAAAAATGCATCATCATCGGTTCCGGCAATTCCGCCCATGATATCTGCGCCGCCCTGTGGGAGGCGGGCGCCGATGTCACCATGGTGCAGCGGACGTCCACCCTCGTGGTGAAATCCGGCACACTGATAGATGTGGGCCTCAGCGCGCTTTATTCCGAGCAGGCGGTGAAGAACGGCATCGACCACCACAAGGCCGACCTGATCTTCGCGTCGTTGCCTTACGCGGTGCTGCCCGCTTTGCAGGTTCCGGCCTACCAGGAAATGGCCAGGCGCGATGCCGATTTCTACAAGAGGCTCAAGAAGGCGGGCTTCATGCTCGACTGGGGCGAGGACGATAGCGGCCTGTTCCTGAAATATCTGCGGCGCGGCTCGGGCTATTATATCGACGTGGGCGCCTCGGACCTCGTCGCCGATGGCAAGATCAAGCTCAAGAGCCGCGTCGCGGTCAAGGAGATCAAGGAACATTCCGTGGTCTTCAGCGACGGCAGCGAGCTTGCCGCCGATCTCATCGTCTATGCCACGGGCTACGGCTCGATGAACGGCTGGGCCGCGCAACTCATTTCGCAAGAGGTGGCGGATAAGGCCGGCAAATGCTGGGGCCTGGGCTCCGGCACGGCGAAGGATCCGGGACCGTGGGAGGGCGAGCTGCGCAACATGTGGAAGCCGACGCAGCAGGAGGCGCTGTGGTTCCACGGCGGCAATCTGCACCAGTCGCGGCACTATTCGCAGTTCCTCTCCCTGCAACACAAGGCGCGGAAGGAGGGGATCGCGACGCCGGTGCACGGCCTGGCGCCGGTGCATCATAAGGGGTGAGGGTGAGTGGTGGCGTGTACTGCTTGCCAGCTCTCACATAAACTTCTTCCGTCTCTTGAATGCTCGCACATCATCAATCGTGAGCGCGAACCATTCACCATTGAGGTGTTTATCTTTGAACCTGTTATGCCAGTAAGTCTCAATGCCACTGGGATCATCTGTGCTGATGCTATGAATTGGCACCATCTTCTCGGGCAACTGGAGCCCGATTTCGTATTGCCGTCGATCCATTTTGTTGGTCTTGCCAATCTTGTAGCGACGCCCCGACTTAATAAGGTAGACGAAACCCACCACTGTTTCTCGACTGCCTGCTTCCTCCACATCAAACACAGGAGTGATTGCCGCGTCGATTAGGGCAAAGATCGCTGGAGGAAGGCTGAGTTCTTTGGCATAGCTCAAAGCTGCCCTCAGCGTGCCCTGCTTTGATCCAAAGGCTTTCCTGAATGTGTTGTGGCTGGGAAAGTGCATGTCGTCTCGTGACTTCATCCTTAGTTCAGGTTCAGTTGGTATGTGCCCGAGCTCCTCAACAAACTTTACATAACTCGCGGCCAAAGCACGTTTGTCAGACGCGCCATTAAATTCATTCTGCTGAAGTCCTGCTTCCTTAAGTGCATCGCCCCAACGCGCCCAGTATTTCCCCGACCAATCAGCTTCCTTCACGCCAGTTAACCGCTCGAAGAGCCTCCTACCCGGAGACTTGCCGCCAATTGCGCGGCTCACTTCAATGATTTGTTCAATGATGAATTTCTTGTCCATTGGCCTGACATAGTTTGGAAAGCGGATAATATTCACAATGCCATCAAGCGACACGGCTGACAAACATCATTGCCTTTCCGGTGACAATCGCCAAGTGGATCCACAAAATGAGACAGCCCCCTCCACATGCCAGCGAATGAGCTTTCCCAGTATAGTCAGGGTCAAAGTCTGAATTTGCCACAAGCTGCTGATGAGATTGAGGTAAAACTCGTGCTGCCATAGAGGATTGAAATCTCGAACTCCCCCTCACCAAGAATCCGGTACCCGATTGCCCCCAATTGCTCGCAATATTTTCGGGAGTAGCGTTGGTTGGACGCGATTTCTCCTGCCGGGAAAAACACAGGGAGGGGGACGGCTGGCGCAGACTTTCTTCTTGCCGCGCCAGTTTGAGCCGAAGCTGTATCCCCCTCACGCCGCCTGCTTGAGCGGCGCCTCGGTGAGCTGCAAATCGTCGGCAAGCGCACGCTGCGGCTTGAGCTTCAGCTTCTGCAATTCGCCGTGATAGGCCTTGACCGCCTCCTCCGATGTGACGGTCCGGGCGATCACTTCGCGCATCAGCCGCACCAGCGGCAGCGGCGCTTCGGCGAGATAGATCTTGCGGCCGAACAGGGCGACGCGGGCCCCGTAACGCTCGGCCTGGCTGACGAGCTCGAAGGTGTCGCGCGCCGTGCCCGCCACACCGCCCAGTATGCCGACAATCAGCCGGCCCGGATCGTAGGAGGCGAGTTCCTCCATGGCGCGCGGACCGTTGTATTGCAGCTTCAGGAAGGCCGGAAAATCCTGGGTCGTCACGCCGGCAAGGGTGCGGACGATGTTGTCGTTGATGAACCCGCCGATATCGGCGCCGGCCTTCAGCCCAATATCGAAGGCCGGATTGAACACTTCAAGGAAGTGCCGCATCTTGTGTTTATCAGCTTCGGCGCGGAAGGCGGAATAGGCCTCGGCGTTCTCGGCGTCGATGTCGCGCTGGTTGGAAAAGGTCACCGAATAGAGCCCGAGGTCGGCCAATTTGCGCGCCTGATCGATGCGTGCCGTGCGGTGGTGGCGCGACGGCTCGTCGCGGTAGCGCCCGCCGCGCGCCGACCAGATGTCGGTGGTGTCGTTGAGGCGGATGGCCGGTGTGACATCGCCGTCTTTGAACAGGCCTTCATTGGACACGATCTCGCAGGTCGAAGCCGACATCAGCATAACATCGACCAGGCCGGATTTGGTCATATCGCGGATCGCCTGCAGATGGACGGCGCGCGGATTGACCCGGTCGGGCCTTGCGGCATCGGGCCCCGGGGCGCGGACGCCGAAGCCGATATCGCCGTCCTTGGCGTCGGCGATGATGAAATCGGCGGGCTTGTAGCGGCCGGCGCGGATGTTGGCGAGCTTGGCGTCGAGACGTTTCATGGGCATCTCCTGTGCGGATTGGTGATCATTGCAGGGCCTCGCGCCAGCCCAATTGTTTGGCGAGGGCAAGGCAGTTCGACCAAGATTCAACCCCGCCATAGGTGGTGATGCGGCGCAGCGACGCTGCCGCTGTGGCATGGGCGAGTCTGAGCGTGTCGTCCAGACTCCAGTTTTCATGCAGGCCATAGAGGAAACCGGCGGCGAAGGCATCGCCCGCCCCGTTGGCGCCGGCCACGGCGGCGGCGGGAACCTTGACCGACGGCATTTCCAGTGTGCCGCCGTCATGGCCGGCCACGACCGCGCCTCCCGGAAAATGCACCGCCACCAGCCGGCCGACGCCGAACTTCAGCGCCGCGGCGGCGGCGGCCATGCAGGCCGCCACATCGGTCTTGCCATCCCTGACGGTATCGAGGCCGGCGATGCCGCCGATTTCGTGATCGTTGACGATCAGCAAATCGAGATGCGCCAGACAGGGCCGCACCAATGCCGCGAGCCGCTCAAGTTCGATGCTGGCCAGTTCCATGTTGGTGGCCAGCCCGGCGGCGCGGGCTTTCTTCAAGGTGGCGACCCAACCGCTCGCCTCGCCATTCCATGGCGTATCCATGCGCCGGTGGATGCCCGGCAGCCCAAGGTGGAAGAAGCGGTGTTCGCTTCGTGAAAAATCGAAATGATCGGGTGTCAGCAAATGGCTAGTGCCGAAATAACTGATGTGGGTGCGCCGCCCGGTCGTTTGCGATGTGAAGGCATCGGTAAAATCGGTCTGCGTATCGGCGGTGGCGGCCAATTGTGTCCGGTCGATGCCGTAGGCGTCCGCCTCGGCGAACAGAAACCGCCCTCCGGCATCGTTTCCGACCAGGCCGATGGTCGCGACCGGCAGTTGCGGATCGAGTTTCCTCATATTGATGGCCAGATTGCAGGCTGACCCGCCGCCGCTGGTTTCGGTCGACAGTATGTCGGCCCGGCCGTTTTCCGCCGGCCACAGGTCGAGCAGCTTGTTGTAATCGACGCACCAGGTGCCGCCGGTCAGAATGCCCCGGCGCGTCATCGATGGGCCGCTCCGGGAAACACCGGCACGGCGCCCGGCATGCCACTCTTCACTATAGGGCAACCTCTTGAGATCGTTGGCGAATGGACTGGTGCTGTTGGAGAGGATTGAACTCTCGACC
>JANMQB010000541.1:0-2966 GCA_031370155.1 Hyphomicrobiales bacterium
CCCGTGCCGGCGACAGCCTCGGCGGAGTTGAGACGCGCCGCCAGAACAAAAGCTCCGAGGCCGGCGAAGAACCCCATGATCACATAAACACTGCAGATGATCCGCCTGACATTGAGCCCCGCGAGCCGCGCGGCCTCCGAGTTCCCGCCGACCGCGTAGACGCGGCGGCCATAGCGCGTGTAGCGCAGAGCGATATGAGCGATCAGCGCCGCAACCAGAAAAATAATCACCGGCACCGGCACCGTCAGGATGCGCCCCTGCCCCCACCAGGTGAAGTCGGGCTGAAAGCCGGAGATCGGCCCGCCCGCCGCGAACAGCAGGGCGGCTCCGCGGAATACCGACATGCCGCCGAGCGTCACGACAAAGGGAGGCACGCGGAGCTTGGTGATGGCCAGCCCCTGCAGATATCCGCCGGCCAAGCCAATGGCGATCGCCGCCAGCAACGCCATGGGCCAGCCGTAGCCGATCGCGGCATCGCCCACGGTAAAGCGGTCCTGCATGCCGCCCTTGGCGACAGCCGCCGCCACGAGGCCGGCAAAGGCCAGGAGCGAGCCGACCGAAAGGTCGATGCCCGCCGTCAGGATTACAAAAGTCATGCCGATGGCCAGAAGGCCGGTGATCGATACCTGCCGCATGACATTGAAGAGATTGACCGAGGAGAGAAAACGCGGCTCGACGATCGTGAATACGGCCATCAGCAACAGCAGGAAGATGAGAGGCGCAAACCGCGCCAGGAATGAGAAGGCATCGAAGCCTCTAGCTGTTTCTCTTGCGGCTGCCTCGGCCATCTTTGTCCCCGTTACTCTTACGCTGCCCGCTTCAAACCCAAAGTCATCAGCGTCATAAGTTTTTCCTGATCCGCCTCCGCGCCCGCGATCTCACCGGTTACCCGCCCCTCGCGCATGGTCACGATCCGGTCGGAGAGCGCCAGGATTTCCGGCAGTTCCGATGAAATCACGATGATCGCGATACCCGATGCCGCCATCTGAAACAGCAAATTGTGCACCTCGACCTTGGCGCCCACGTCGATGCCGCGCGTCGGCTCGTCGACGATCAGAACTTTCGGCCGCAAGGCCAGCCAGCGCGCCAATACGACTTTTTGCTGGTTGCCCCCCGAAAGATTGCCAACCAGCTGATCGCCCGACGCCATGCGGATGTTGAGGAGTTTCCGGTACTCCTCGACCAGGGCGTCTTCCTTGGCTCCGTTGATGAACACGCCAAAAGCCGATATGCGGTCGTGCGCGGCGATCGACAGGTTGGTCCGGATCGCCAGCGCCAGGAACAGGGCCTGCTGCTTGCGATCCTCCGGAACAAGCCCGATGCCATGACCGATGGCATCGCGAGGCGAGGTGATTTTCACCGTCTTTCCGTTGACGACGATCCGTCCGGAATCGAAGGCATCGGCGCCGAAGATGGCGCGCGCGGTTTCGGTCCGTCCGGCGCCGACCAGTCCGGCGATTCCAAGGATTTCACCCTTGTGGACGGCGAGCGAAACATCGTGCAGTTCGATGGCGCTGGCATCGCTTCTCTTGCGGCGGCGCGAAATTGCCTCGACCGCAAGCGCCACTTCGCCGGTCGCGAACGAATTCTCGCGTCGCGCCAGCAGGCCGAGCTCGCGGCCAACCATCAGACGGATGATGTCATCCAGAGAAGTGCCGGCCACTGGACCCGCGCCCACATGACGCCCGTCACGCAGGACCGTGTAGCGGTCGCAAATCTCGAATATCTCTTCCAGCCGGTGGGTGACGAAGATGGTCGAAATGCCTTCACGCTTCAGCCCGCGGATAATGTCGAAGAGCTTTTCAACCTCGGCGCGGCTGAGCGCGGAGGTCGGTTCGTCCATCACAATGAGACGCGACTTCATGGAAAGGGCGCGCGCGATCTCGACCATCTGTTGTTCGGCCACGGAAAGGTCGCGCACCAGCGCCCTTGGGCTGCGGTCGAGCCCGATGCGATCGGTCAGAATGCGGGTTTCTTCCTCGAGCTTGCCGTGGCTGATGAACAGCCGCGACCCCGGTTCGCGCCCGATAAACACATTCTCGGCGATGGTCATATCGGGAGCCAGCGTGAACTCCTGATAGATCGTGACGATGCCGTTGGCCTGGGCGTCTTGCGGACTTGTGAAGGTAACCTGTTTTCCGCCGAATTCGATGCTGCCCGCGTCCGGTGCCTGGGCCCCCGACAGGATCTTGAGAAGAGTCGACTTGCCGGCGCCGTTTTCGCCGAGAAAGGCATGAATCTCGTCCTCGCCGACAACGAAATCGACACTATCGAGCGCCCGCACGCCGGGAAACGACTTCGAAATCCCGGTCATGCGCAGAAGCGTCGGGGAAGGCGGAGATGTGGGCATTGCAACGACACATTCCGGCCGGCGCTTTGGCCGGCCGGAATGCTATCCCGGCTTGCTTACTTCACCTCGCCGAGGCGTTCGGCAATATTCAAGTTGTCCTTGGTGACGGCAACCGGCGTTATCAGGATCACCTTCTCCGCCGGCTTCTTGCCGGTCTTCATGAAGTCCACCAGGGTCTGGACGCCCAACGCACTTTGCTGGCCGGGGAACTGCTCGATCGTGGCCGTCAGGCCGCCATCGCGAACCTGGGCAATCGCCTCTGGAAGCGCATCGAATCCAATGATTGCGATATTGGTCAGGCCGCGCGCCTTGACGGCTTCCATTGCACCGAGCGCCATGTCGTCGTTGGCGGCGACAATCACCTGCGGGGGCTCGGCCATGCCGGCAAGGGCGGCTTCCGTGACCGACAAACCCTTGGCGCGGTCGAAGCCGGCCGTCTGCTCGAAGACGATCTTGTATTTGTCGGCCATGCCGTCGAGGACATTGTGCAGGCCCTTGTTGCGATCGATGGCGGGCGAGGCGCCGGACTGTCCCTGCAGGTTGACGATCGTGGCGCCATCGGGGAACATCTGGACAATGAGATTGCCCTGGGCTTCTCCGCCTTTCACGTTGTCGG
>JANMQB010000594.1:0-5535 GCA_031370155.1 Hyphomicrobiales bacterium
GCGCACCGCCGTTCGACCAGCGGTCCTGCTGCCAGCCGGCGATCAGATTGGCCGGATTGGCTGGATTGGCATCGACCCACGGTTCAACCTCGGCGTTGAGATAATTGGTTCCCGGCTGGACTGGCAAAATGCAGCCCGCAAATGGGCTTGGACCCGATACCGTCACTGGGTCCGCGGACGCGGCCGGCATGGCGAGGCCGAGACCAGCGAAGCAAGCCGAAACGAGGTAAATGGATCGGAAAGTCCTGGCGTTCATCATATCCTCCCTACAGACTAACAAACGAGGCCGTCCCATTGTGGGCAAGTCTTGACGTGCCGGTCATCTAAGCACTTGCCCGGGGCGCTCGCAACGTGGCGCAGCCCGGCCGCCACATTCCCACTTGCTTGGAACAAAAAAAGAACATAAACAGTGTGGATAAGCCGCCAAGGGCGGTGCTAGGGAACGGTTTGATGACTAGGGTGCGCGGAAAGATAGGAGGCGGACATGGCCGGATCGGTAAACAAAGTCATTTTGGTGGGCAATCTCGGCAAGGATCCGGAAGTCCGGCACACCCAGGATGGCAAGCCCATTGTTAACCTTAGCGTAGCCACCTCGGAGTCCTGGCGCGACAAGAACTCCGGCGAGCGCAAGGAGAAAACCGAATGGCACCGGGTGGTGATCTTCAATGAAAACCTTGCCAAGGTGGCCGAACAATATTTGAAGAAGGGCGCCAAGGTCTTTATCGAAGGCCAGCTGCAAACCCGCAAATACACCGATAATTCGGGGGTTGAGAAGTATTCCACCGAAGTCGTGCTGCAGAATTACCGTGGCGAACTCACCATGCTCGATGCCCGCGGCAGCGGCGAAAATGCCGGCCAGAACGGCGGCGATTTCGGCCAGTCCGGGCCCCTGGATAAGCCGCGCGGCGGCGGCAAACCGCAGAGTTTTCCCCGCGATCTTGACGACGAGGTTCCCTTTTAAGGCAAGTTGATCGCATTCCGGTCACACAAATTACACGTTCTTACTGTCTTAACCATGACCCGTCCGCGCGGTTGTGCGTATCATCGTACCCGTAAGGCGCTCTCTGTCAAACAAGAGGTGCTCATCATGGGCCGTAACCTAATGCTCGCCGCGGCGGGCCTGTTTCTGGTTCTCTCTTCCAACGGCGCAGCCGCCGACGAGGTCTTGACCCATTCGGAACTGCGCAAGCTTTTCCCGGGCAGCTTCTATGCCGTGGTTAACGGCTTCGTCACCGTCCAGATCACCGCCAAGGGCAATGGCACGCTTATCGGCCTGATGCCCGGCAAGCAGGACACCGGCCGCTGGAGCCTCGAGAACGGCAAGCTCTGCATCATGATGTCGAAGTGGACCAAGGGCAAGCCGAACTGCTCGACGGTCGTCGCCGACAACGGCTGGTATCTCGGCAAGGGCGTCAAGTTCCGCAAGATCTGAGGGCCGGAAAAGGGCCTTCGGGTCCAAGTTTTCCTTTGGAAATTCAACAGCTTTTCATTGCCTGTGGGGCGCCGTCCCCCTACACTGCGGAACCATTCGAATCGTGTGGGCTCCGGCGACGGCGGAACCTGATTTGGATGGTCCTGACTGGGGCTCTCTGAAGGTTTTCCGTGGCCGAAAACGACGAAGACGGCGGTGCGCCGCCGTCCGCCAATCCAAGCGAGATATCGCCCATCTCCATCGAAGAGGAGATGAAAAGAAGCTACCTCGATTACGCCATGAGCGTGATCGTCAGCCGCGCGCTTCCCGATGTGCGCGACGGTCTCAAGCCGGTGCACCGCCGCATTCTCTTCTCGATGAACGAGAACGGCTATGAATGGAACAAGCCCTATCGCAAATCGGCCCGCATCGTCGGCGACGTGATCGGCAAGTATCACCCCCACGGCGACCAGTCGATCTACGATGCGCTGGTCCGCATGGCCCAGGAATTCTCGCTCCGCCTGCCGCTCATCGACGGCCAAGGCAATTTCGGCTCCGTCGACGGCGATCCGCCCGCCGCCATGCGCAACACGGAATCGCGCATGGCGAAAGTGGCCCATGCGTTGATGGAAGATATCGACAAGAACACCGTCGACTTCCAGCCCAACTACGACAATTCCGAACGCGAGCCCACCGTTCTGCCGGCCCGCTTTCCCAATCTGCTGGTCAATGGCGCGGGCGGTATCGCCGTCGGCATGGCCACCAACATGGCGCCGCACAATCTGGGCGAAGTGATCGACGCCTGCATCGCCACGATCGACAATCCCGCGATCGCCATCGACGAGCTGATCGACATCGTTCCGGGCCCTGACTTCCCCACCGGCGGCATCATCATCGGCCGCGCCGGCATCAAATCGGCCTTCCATACCGGGCGCGGCTCGGTCGTCATGCGCGCCAAGGTCCACACCGAGGACCTGCGCAAGGAGCGCGAGGCGCTGATCGTCACCGAGATTCCTTATCAGGTGAACAAGGCGCAGATGATCGAGAGGATCGCGGAAATGGTGCGCGAGAAAAGGCTCGAGGGCATTTCCGACATCCGCGACGAGAGCGACCGGCACGGCATGCGCGTGGTGATCGAGCTGCGGCGCGAAGCCATGGCCGATATCGTGCTGAACCAGCTCTACCGCTTCTCTTCGCTGCAATCGAGCTTCGGCATCAACAATGTCTGCCTGACCGGCGGCCGCCCGGAGCTGATGAACCTCAAGGACCTGTTGCAGGCCTTCATCGCTTTTCGCGAGGAGGTGGTGACCCGGCGCGGCAAGCATCTGCTCGGCAAGGCCCGCGACCGCGCCCACATTTTGGTGGGTCTCGCCATCGCCGTCGCCAATATCGACGAGGTTATCGCGCTCATTCGCAAGTCCAGGGACGCGGCCGAGGCCCGCGAGGCCCTGATGGGCCGGACTTGGCCCGCCAAGGACATGGCGCCGCTGATCACGCTCATTGCCGACCCGCGCCACCGGCTCGCCGCCGACGGCAGCTACAGGCTCTCGGAAGAACAGGCCAAGGCCATTCTCGATCTCAGGCTGCAGCGCCTGACGGCGCTCGGCGCCGAGGAGATCGCCGCCGAACTCGAGACGCTGGCGAAGGAAATTTCCGACTATCTCGAAATTCTCCGGTCGCGCGCCCGCGTGCTGACGATCGTCAAGGACGAACTCGCCGCCATCAAATCCGAGTTCAATACTCCGCGCCGCACCCAGATCGTCGAAAACGAGGGCGAGGTCGAGGACGAGGATCTGATCCAGCGCGAGGACATGGTGGTGACCGTCTCGCACACGGGCTACGTCAAGCGCGTACCGCTGTCGGCCTACCGGGCCCAGCGCCGCGGCGGCAAGGGCAGGGCCGGCATGCAGACGCGCGAGAAGGATTTCGTCACCAAGCTCTTCGTCGCCAGTACCCACACGCCAATCCTGTTCTTTTCCTCCGCCGGCATGGTCTACCGCATGAAGGTCTGGCGCTTGCCCGTCGGCAATCCCCAGGCGCGCGGCAAGGCGCTGATCAATCTGCTGCCGCTGGCCCAGGACGAGCGCATCACCACGGTGATGCCGATGCCCGAGGACGAGAAAGCTTGGAACACGCTGCAAATCCTTTTCGCCACCCGCGCCGGCAATGTCCGGCGCAACGAGCTATCCGATTTCGAGAACATCCAGCGCACCGGCAAGATCGCCATGAAGCTCGATCCCGGCGACCAGATCGCCGGCGTCGAAATCTGCAGCGAAGCCGGCGACGTGCTGCTCACCACCGCTCAAGGCCAGTGCATCCGCTTCCCCGTAGCCGATGTCCGGGTCTTCAAGGGACGCGATTCGACCGGCGTGCGCGGCATCAGACTCGAAGCGGACGACAAGGTCATATCGATGGCGGTGATCCGCCATGTCGAAGCAACCCCCGGCGAGCGCGCCAGTTTCCTCAAGATGTCGCGCGCTGTGGCCGGCGAGGAGGCCGAGCCCCTGGCGGCCGACGAGGAGGCCTCCGCCGAGACGGCGCTGTCGCAGGAACGCTACATCGAAATGGGCGCGGCCGAACAGGTTGTCCTCACGATCTCGGCCAACGGCTACGGCAAGCGGACTTCGTCGTATGAATACCGCATCACCAACCGCGGCGGCAAAGGCATCGTCGCCATGGCGGTCAACGAGCGCAACGGCCCGCTCGTCGCTTCCTTCCCGGTCGAGGACAACGACCAGATCATGCTGGTGACCGACGGCGGCCAATTGATCCGCTGCCCGGTGCACGGCATCCGCAAGGCCGGCCGCTCCACCCAGGGCGTCATTGTCATCAATACCGCGCCGGGCGAACATGTTGTTTCGGTCGAACGGGTCGGCGAGGAGGATGGCGAGGCCCCAGAGGCACCGCCGGCCGGATAAAGCGGGAGCGGGCAAGTCATGGCGGCCGAACTGTTTCTGACCTTCCTCGGCGCCTGCGTGCTGTTGTTTCTCAAGCCCGGCCCGGCCATGTCGGTGATCGTCGCCAACAGCGCGGGCTATGGCGTGCGCGGCGGGATTATCTCGGTGGCGGGGAACGTCTTCGGCTTTGCGCTTCTGATCGGCCTCGTGGCGCTGGGCCTTGCCTGGATCGCCGAAGTCATGCGCAATTGGTTCGACTGGATCAGGCTCGGCGGCGCCCTCTATCTTGTCTGGCTCGGCGTGACGCGCCTCGGGAATGCCGGACGCGTATCGGCCTATGGCGTAAATCCGACCGGCGAATTGTTCCGCGATGGATTTCTTGTGGCCGTGGCCAATCCGGAAGTGATCCTGTTTCTTGCCGCATTCCTGCCGCCCTTCGTCGATCCGGCGCGGCCGGTAGCGCCGCAACTTGCCATTCTCGGCGTCACCTTCATCGCCATCAGCGCCGTAGCCGGCAGCCTTCTGGCCGCGCTTGCCGGACAGGCGCGGAGCTTCCTCTCCGGCCAGCGCCTGAAATGGATCGACTATGCCAGCGGGGGCTTGCTTGTGCTGGCCGGATTGTGGCTTGCTTGGCCGTGGAGATGACCCATGGCGCTTGAAACCTATATCGCATATGTGCTCGCCTGCCTGGCGCTGGTCGTGGTGCCCGGACCGACGGTTACTGTCATCATTGCCAACAGCCTGCGCCATGGGGCAAGAGCGGGGCTTCTGAATGTTGCGGGCACCCAGGCGGGGGTTGCCATCTGGCTCGCCGTCGCAGTAGCGGGGCTCGGCGCCGCCCTGCAGTTCATGGGCCTCTGGTTCGATCTCCTGCGCTGGGCGGGGGCGGCCTATCTGGTGTGGCTCGGCATCAAGCTGCTCGGCTCGAAGGGCGAGCTTGTGATGGCCGAGCGCGCCCGGCCCAACGGCAGCTTCTTTCTGCAGGGCTTCATCGTCATTCTGTCCAATCCGAAAATGCTGGTGTTGTTCGGAGCGCTGATCCCGCCCTTCATCGATCCCGCGGGCGATTTCGTGCGCCAGCTCATCTTCCTCGGCCTCACATTCATGGCGGTGGCGGCGCTAGGGGACGGCGCCTATGCGCTGGCCGCCGGCCGTGCCGGCGAGTGGCTGTCGCGTTCGCGCATCAGGGTAATCGAGACGGTGAGCGGGGTGTTCCTCATGGCGGGC
>JANMQB010000048.1:0-2452 GCA_031370155.1 Hyphomicrobiales bacterium
TTGTGCGCTCGGCCAATGTGGCAGCGGCCTCGCGCGCCGCGGCGGCGGCTTCGGCCGCCCGCTTGACCGCCGCGTCGAAGGCGCCGGTTTCGCCCTTCAGCGCATCGGCGGCGGCGCTCACGGCGGTGAGCTGCTGGCCGAGAGTTTTGGTGCCGGCTTCGAGACCGCCGATGCGGGCGTCCATTGCCTGCATCGCATCGCTCGGCAGATAGGATGAGAGCACGCTGCGATAGAGGTATCCTCCGCCAATCGCACCCGCCACGACCGCGGCCACAAGCCAGGGATAAATGTGCCTTGGCCGAGGCGGCGGCGGTGATGCAAGCGGGGGTTCGGTTTCGGGTGCCGGCTCGTCACTGGGCGCGGTAACGTCCTCGGCTTCGAGGTCGATCACCTGCGGCTTCACGGCATCGTCGGGCTGGTCTGTGGTCATGGCACCGGCCTACCGGGTTCGCAGGGTTGGATCAAGCAGTGCCAGCATCGCGGCTTCTTGGGGCTTCCCGGCGACGCTTGCGGGCCAGGATGGCGGAAGTGCGGCGGCGACATTGGGCGACAAGCAATAATGGACAAGGCTTCGGGCCGCCTCCTCCTGTCCTGCCACCACCACCAGCGCCGCCCAGATGCGGGCGCTGCGCAGCGAATAGAGCAGAACGCCGTCATGATCGTGCAGAGAGGGCAGGGCGGCATGGGTGACTGCAACCGCATCATAGAGCACGAGGCGGGTGACATCGAAGCCCGCCTTGCGCAGCCCGCCTTCGAGGTCGCCCGAGGTCTCGTCTCCCGAGAGATAGAGGATCGGACCGCGCGCTGGATCGAGCTTGCGGACAATGAAATCAGAGAGGCCCTGGACGTCGCCGCCATTGGCTTCGCATTTGGCGAACCCCGCATCGCGGGCGGCGCGCAAAGACTGTGGGCCGACCGTCAGCATGGGAACCGCTTTCAGCCGGCCGGGCTCGCCCAGAGCGCGAATGGCATTGGCGCTGGTCACGCAGATCGCCTGGTAGTCGCGTTCGGGAATGGGAGCGCCGGGGCGCGGCACGATCTTCAGCAATGGCAGCGCGATTGCCTGATGCCCGAGGGCGGCGAGCTTCGCCAGGAGGGCTCCCGCATCTTCGTCCGGTCTGGTGACGATGAGTTTCATCGCGAGGCGATCAGCGCCCCGCCCGTGGCCTTTACCTCTTCGCCCGCCTCGCGGCCCAGGCGCGCGGCATCGGCGGGACTGCCGTGGCGCGTCGTCTCGAAGCAGTGGCGGCCGTCGAGGGTGAGCGAATGGCCGCGGAAGCGCAAGGTGCCGCCGTCGAGCACGGCATGGCCGGCGATCGGCGTGCGGCAGGAACCGTCGAGCGCCACAAGGAAGGCGCGCTCGCAGTCAATGGCGATTTCCGTGTCGCGGTGATTGATAGCTACCACGAGCGCGCGGGTCTTCTGATCGGACGCGCGTATCTCTATTCCGATCGCACCCTGGGCCACGGCGGGCAGCATGATGTCGACGGGCATGGGTGCCGTGATCTTGGCGGCAAGGCCAAGACGGTTGAGCCCGGCGCAAGCTAGGAAGGTCGCCTGTGCCACGCCTTCCGCGAGCTTGCGCAGGCGCGTTTCGACATTGCCGCGAAGCTGAACCATTTTCACATCGGGCCGCATCCGCAGCACCTGTGCCGTGCGCCTGACCGAGGACGAGCCGATTACCGCGCCTTGCGGCAGCGCGGCCAGCGATTGCGCAATCGGACTGAGAAATGCATCGCGCGCATCCTCGCGCGGCAAGAGGGCGGCAATGGTGAGGCCCTTCGGCAGTTGCGCCGGCATGTCCTTCATCGAATGCACGGCGAGATCGATCTCGCCGGCCAGCAGCGCATCCTCGATCTCCTTGGTGAACATGCCCTTGCCGCCGAATTCGGTCAGCGGCCGGTCGCGGATGCGGTCGCCGGTGGTGGTGATGGCGACGATCTCGATGTCATCGGACGCAAGCCCATGGGCGGCGGCCAGCCGGTCGCGGGCCTCGCGCGCCTGGGCGAGGGCAAGCGGCGAGCCGCGGGTTCCAATCTTCAAGCGGGGCATTTGCAAATCTGTCGATGCGGGTGCTAGAGCGAGGCCACCTCTTAGCCTCAAACGCTGGATACGTCACCCGCCCCATGGCCGCAGCGGCAACCCATATTCTCGGCATCGAAACGTCGTGCGACGAGACGGCGGCGGCGGTGGTGCGGCGTGAGCCGGACGGCAGCGGAACGATCCTCTCCAATATCGTGCTGTCGCAGGTCGAGGACCATGCCCCCTATGGCGGCGTGGTGCCGGAAATCGCGGCGCGCGCCCACATCGTGCATCTCGACCGGCTGATCGGGCAGGCGATGAAACAGGCGGGAGTGGGCTTCGGCGATCTCGACGGGGTTGCGGCAACCGCGGGACCGGGGCTGCTCGGCGGCGTCATCGTCGGCCTCACCATGGCCAAGGCCATCGCACT
>JANMQB010000018.1:0-2357 GCA_031370155.1 Hyphomicrobiales bacterium
CGACGGCCTCGTAAGGTTCGCTGGCGCGATACCACTCGAGCATGGTGAATTCGGGCGAATGGGTGAGAGTGCGTTCGCGGTTGCGATAGACCCGGGCCATGTCGAAAATCCGGGTTTCGCCAGCCGCCAGCAGTTTCTTGCAGGCAAATTCCGGCGAGGTATGGAGATAGCGAAGTTCCCTGCCGCCGTCGGGCTGGATGAGCTCGGTGGCGAAGCCGTGCAAGTGGGCCTCATTGCCCGGCGAGACTTGCAGGGCGGCGCATTCGACCTCGACGAAATCGCGCTCACCGAACCAGTTGCGGAACGCCGCCACGATGCGGTTCCGCCCGAGCAGGAAGGGCCTGCGGTCGCGATGCCGCTCGGGCGAGAACCAGTGCGAGGAACGCTGCGTCAACGCAAACTCCCAAGGGGGTTGGCTTCATCGAGCCTCGCTGCTAATACCGCGCCCTACTCATCCCGGCAATTCATTGAAAGAGAAATCGTGGTCAAGATCATCGCAAGCGGTGTACGCAAGGGCAACGTCATTGAGCACGAAGACGGCAAACTCTATGTGGTGCTCAAGGCGGAAAGCATGCATCCCGGCAAGGGCACGCCGACGACGACGATCGACATGCGCCGCATCTCCGACGGGGTGAAGACCACGGTGCGCTTCAAGACGACGGACTCGATGGAACGCGCCTTCGTCGAAACCATGACCCACAGCTATCTCTACCAGGACAGCGATCAATACGTGTTCATGAACCCGGACAACTTCGAGCAGATCCATGTCCCCGGGAACATGCTGGGTGAGCAGGCAGCCTTCCTGCAGGAAGGCATGGCGTGCCAGATCGCTCTGTTCAACGGCGTGCCGATTTCGATCGAACTGCCGCAGCGGGTGACGCTGGAGATCGTCGAGACGGAGCCGGCGATCAAGAACCAGACCGCCTCGTCCTCGTTCAAGCCGGCGCTTCTCTCCAACGGCGTGCGCACCTTGGTGCCCCCGCATATCGCCGCCGGCACCCGCATCGTGGTGGCGACCGAAGACGGCGCTTACGTGGAGCGCGCCAAGGACTGATCGCGCCGGAACACGGCGGCGATCTCGACGTGTGAACTCCACTTGAACTGATCGACCGGGGTGACAGCGCCGAGCCGGTAGCCGCCGCGCACGAGAATTTCCGCATCGCGGGCGAAAGAGGCGGGATCGCAGGAGACCACAATCACGGTGCCGATTTTCGATTTCGCCAAGTGCCGGGCCTGGGCCTCGGCGCCGGCGCGCGGCGGATCGAGGATCACGGCGTCGAAATCTTCTAATTCGCTTGGCACCAGCGGCTCGCGGAAGAGATCGCGCGCCGTGGCCGTCACCGGTTTCAGGCCGGAGGTTGCGCGCCGGGCGCGGTCGAGCGCGGCAATCGCCAGCCGGTCGCTGTCGAAGCCGGCCACTTGCGCGGATTCGGCAAGCCGCAGCGCGAAAGGGCCGACACCGCAGAACAGATCGGCAATCTTTCCGGTCTTGCCCGCGGCGGCAATCACCAACTGTGCCAGCGCCGCTTCGCCCGCCGCTGTCGCCTGCAAGAAAGAAACCGGCGGCAGAGTGACTTTCGCCCGGCCCATGGTCAGCATCGGAGTTGCCCGCGTTGCGAGCGGATCGCCATTGACCGTCAGCCGCGCCAGGCCGAAGTCCGTTTGTGCCAGCTCATGCAGTGCCCGCCCCGCCAGCTCGCGGTCCACTTTCACCGCGCCATCGATGCCGGTATCGGTGGCGGTGAGCGCCACATCGCAATCGCCGAGCCTTTCGCCGATGGCGCGGGCGATGGTCGTGGCCTCCTGCAAAGCGGGCATCAGAATGGGGCAGCGGTCGATGTCGAGCAGATCGTGGCTGCGCGCCGCCATGAAGCCCGCCAGCACCTGGCCGTCCTTGCGGCGCACATGCAGGCTCACCCGGCGGCGGCCGTCGCCATGGGCATCGATCAAATCGGCAACCGGCGCCTCCAGCCCACGGTTGTTGAGGGCCGTTACCACCAGGCCGCGTTTCCACTGGCGGTAAGGTTCTTCCCGCCAGTGCTGCAACTGGCAACCGCCGCAGCGGGTGAAGAACTTACAGAAGGGTGCAATACGGTCGGGCGAGGCGGTTTCGATGGCGACGATGCGGGCCCGCTCGCCATCGACTTGGGCACGAACCGTTTCGCCGGGCAGCGCATAGGGAATGTAGAGTGTCCCGCCGTCGCTATGGGCGATGGCCTCGCCGCGGCGGCCCATGCCGCCAATTTCAAGGCGCATTTCAGTCATCGGCGGCGGGATAGGCGATGGCCATGCCGTAGCCGCTGCCAAGCGAAATGCGCACCGGCCCATGGGCGATGTTGGAGAGCGTGAGACTCGAG
>JANMQB010000034.1:0-1874 GCA_031370155.1 Hyphomicrobiales bacterium
CGCGGATGATCGGCCGGGCCGCATCATAGGCGAAGCTTACGCCGTCGAAGACCACTTCGCCCTTCGCCGACTGCAATTGCTTGGCGCCCGGCCTGTCGGCGATCTCGGCATTGACGGCGAGGAGTGCGAACATCTGCTCGACGTCGATCAGCCCCTGCTTGATCTCGCGGTAGGAGGAACCGATGAAATTGAGCGGCATGTAAAGCTGGACCATCAGGGCATTGACCATGACGAAATCGCCGACCGTCGCCTGGCCCCTGAAAATCGCCAGCGCCGACATGACCATGACAGCGGTCAGGCCCAGCGCATAGATGACGGCCTGGCCGGCGTTAAGCACGGCCAGCGACACCCAGGTCTTGACCGCCGCCTTCTCGTATTTCGCCATCGAGCGGTCGAATCGTTCGGCCTCGTGCTCCTCGTTGCCGAAATACTTGACGGTCTCGAAGTTGAGCAGACTGTCGACGGCCTTGGTATTGGCATCGGTGTCGGCATCGTTCATGGCGCGGCGGATGGCGATGCGCCATTCGGTTGCGGCGTAGGTGAACCCGACATAGAAAACGACGGTGGCGAGGATTGCCGCCGCGTAGGCCCAGCCGAAGGACCAGGCAAGAACGCCGGCAACGAGGGCGATCTCGAGAATGGTGGGGAAGGTGTTGAACAGGGAAAAACGCAGCACCGTGTCGATGCCAAGCGTGCCGCGCGAGACGATGCGCGACAGGCCGCCGGTGCGGCGCTCGAGATGGAACTTGAGCGACAGGGCATGCAAATGGCGGAAGGTTCGGTTCGCCAGATCGCGCACGGCGCGCTGGCCGACCTTGGCGAAGATGGCATCGCGGATCTGCGCCAGCACCACCATCATGATGCGGCCCACGCCATAGGCGAGCACCATGAACAGCGGCACCGACAGGGCGACGGCCGCGGTGCCGCCCGCGGCGGTCAGGGCATCGGTTGCATATTTGAAGGCGTAGGGTGTTGCGACGGTAACTATCTTGGAGAGGACGAGCGCCAGCATGGCGGCGGCGATACGCAGCTTCAGATCGGTCCGCCCTCGCGGCCAGAGATAGGGCAGAAGCCGCTTAAGCGTCTGCCATTGGTCGCCGTCGCCGCTTGCAATCGTCGCGGCGGCCGGCGTCAGTTTGCGCGTCATTCGTCCACGAAGCCCATGCGGTTAGGGTTGCGCCGCGGCGCCGCTCTCCTCGGGGGTCAGCGGGGTGCGGCGCGTGGGATCGATCTGCTCGGGCGGCACCACATCCGGCGTCTTGAAGATCTGGCCCGGATAGATCAGGTCGGGATCGCGGATGAACTCTTTGTTGGCTTCGTAGATGACGGTGTAGTTCACGCCGCTGCCGTAGATGACCCGCGAAATCCGCCACAGATTGTTGCCGGGCTGGATAACGATGCGGCCTTGCTTCGGCTGCGGCTCGGGTGCCGCGACTGCGGCAACTTGAGTCTCTTCAGCGGGCGCTTCAGCTCAGGCGCATCGGGTTGGGCGTCCGGCGCCGTGACGGCGGGCGCTACTGGCTCCGCAGCGGCTACCTTCGCGGCCTCTTCACGGAAGAAAGGCAGTTCGACGCGGCTTGCCACCGCGCCCGCGGCATCGATCTCGTCGGCGCGCAGCGTGTGATTGCCGGGCGTGGTTTTGGCCGAAACGGCAAAGCTCCAGCGGCCATCGGCGCCGGACTTCGTCTCGCCAACGGATACGTTATCGACATAGAGGCGCACGGTACTGCCGGCCGCGCCGCGGCCGGAGAACATGATATTGCCCTGGCTGTCGTAATCGACGGCATCGAGGCTTACGGCGGTTGCAGGCTTTGCCGGAGCTTCGGCCGGCGCCGCCGCCTCAGGCTGTGCGGCGGCGGTATCGGTTGCCTCGG
>JANMQB010000564.1:0-2545 GCA_031370155.1 Hyphomicrobiales bacterium
CGTGCGCGAACTCTCGCTCATCGCCACGCCGCCCCTGGACCGGCTGGCGGTGCGCACCTACATTTCGCCTTTCGATCCGGTGATCATCCGCGAGTCGCTGCTGCGCGAGTATTACCGCGGCGGCCAGAGCTTCTATGTCGCCCCGCGCATTTCCGATCTCGACGAGATCGCCGCCTTCCTGCGCGACAGCGTGCCGGAGATCGAGTTCCGCACGGCCCACGGCCGTTTGGCCCCCACCCAGCTCGAGGACATCATGGCGGGCTTCTACGACCGCAAGTTCGACGTGCTGCTGTCGACCTCGATCGTCGAGTCGGGCCTCGACATTCCGACCGCCAACACCTTGATCGTCCACCGCGCCGATATGTTCGGCCTCGCCCAACTCTATCAGTTGCGCGGCCGCGTCGGCCGCTCCAAGCAGCGCGCCTATGCGCTGTTGACGACGCCCGCCAACCGGACGCTCACGGCCGCCGCCGAAAAGCGCCTCAAGGTTCTGCAATCGCTCGATTCGCTGGGCGCCGGCTTTACGCTGGCCAGCTACGATCTCGACCTGCGCGGCTCCGGCAATCTGCTCGGCGAGGAGCAGTCGGGCCACATCCGGGAAGTGGGCTACGAACTCTATCAGTCGATGCTGGAGGAGGCGGTCGCCAAGCTGCGCACCGGCGAGGAAACCCTGGAGGCCGAAGGCACCTGGTCGCCGCAGATCAATATCGGAACCTCGGTGCTCATTCCGGAGGCCTATGTTGCGGACCTGCAGGTGAGGCTCGGTCTCTATCGCCGCCTCGCCGACCTCCATGAGCAGGCCGATCTCGACGGCTACGCGGCCGAATTGCACGACCGCTTCGGCCGCGCCCCCGAGGATGTGCGCCATCTGCTCGATGTCGTGTCGATCAAGCTCTTGTGCCGCAAGGCCAATGTGGCGAGCGTCGATGCCGGGCCCAAGGGCGCGGTCATCGGCTTTCGCGGCGATACCGTCGCCAATCCGGCGGCACTGGTGCAATGGATCACCGGCCAGGGCAGCCTCGCGAAGCTCCGCCCCGACATGAAGCTGGTCGTCATGCGTTCGTGGGAGAGCCCCGAGGAGCGCCTAACGGGCACCCGTCAACTCATGCAGACGCTGGTGAAGCTGGCGGCGTAGCCGCCCGCGCCTCGAGCATCGCCCGGGTGATACCGGCTTTGAGCACTTCCGGCGGCTGGGCGCCGACCACGGCGTAACGGTTGCCGAAGATGAAGGTGGGAACACCGGTGATGCCGAACTCCGCCGCCTGGTTGATCTCGGCGATCACCTGATCGAGATCGGCGTCGCTGCCCAAGAGTTGGGCCACCAGCGTGGCGTCGAGCTCCACGGCGATCGCCGCATCGATGAGCACGCGGGTCTCGCCAATGTCCTTGCCCGCGCTCCAGTAATCCATGAACAGGCGTTCGGCCATCTCATGCTGCTTGCCCGCCGCATGGGCCCAGGCGATCAGGCGATGGGCGTTGAGCGTATTGGGCGTGCGGGTGATGCGCTCGAAATCGTAAGGAACGCCCGCCGCCTTGCCCGCCGCGATCAATGGCGCGTGCAAGTCCTTGAGCCGTTCGGCGCCGAATTTGCGGGTGAGATAGTCCTTCCGGTCCAAACCTTCCTTGGGGATCGTGGCGTCGAGCAGGAAGGGCCGCCAGCGCACTTCGACAGAGGACGGGTCGAGTGCTGCAATCGCCGTGTCGAGGTGGCGCTTGCCGAGAAAGCACCACGGGCAGATCACGTCCGAGACGATATCGATGATGATGCTCATGGCACGCGCCACAGTGTCGTCACCTCGAAGCCGGGGAGCGGCTGCCGGTCCGGCCTGCCGATATACTTCCAGCGCGCCACCCATTGCCCGCCCGCATCGTAGAAGGGCACGATGTAGAAGCCCGCCACCAGGAGCCGGTCGAGAGCCCGCACGGCGGTCACGAAATCCTCCCGCGAAGTGGCGGTGAGCAGCGCCGCAATCGCCGTGTCCACCGCCGGATCGGCGATGCCCGGATAATTGCGCGTGCCCTCGACGGTGCGGCCTTCCGAGCCATAATAAAATTTCTGCTCGTTGCCGGGGGAGAGCGAATTGAACCAGGTGGCCGGGATCATGTCGTAATTATATTGCTGCTGGATGCGGGCGACTTGCGCCGAATCGACGATACGGACATCGGCCGCAATGCCGATCTGCCGCAGCGTGCGCTGATAGTGCAGCGCGATCTTCTCCTCACCCTTGTTCTGCACCGACATGGTGAAGGCGAAGGGTTCGCCGGCATCGTTGGCGAGGCCCGTATCCTTGACCGTCCAGCCCGCCTGCGCCAGCAGGTCGACGGCTTGACGCAGCATCTTGCGGTCGCGGCCCGATCCGTCGCTGACGGGAAGCGCGTAGCTGCCGTCGAGCATGTCGGGCCTGAGCGCCTTCGCCGCATTGCCGAGCAGCGCCAGTTCCTTGGCATCGGCGGCTCTGCCTTTCGAGGAGAGTTCCGAGCCCGAATAATATCCATAGGTGCGGCGGTAGGCGCCGGAGAACAGATTGGCGTTGGCCCATTCGAA
>JANMQB010000076.1:0-3880 GCA_031370155.1 Hyphomicrobiales bacterium
GTTATCTTGGACTCATCGCGACGCTTGTCAAGTCAAAGAAACAAAAATCCGCCGTCCGTTGCATCAAGGTGGCGAAAGGCCGGCGGCGATTTCGACGAGAAACATACTGCCGAAGGCCTTGAGCTTGGCGGCGCCGACGCCGTGAACTTGCGCGAAATCCATTTCGGTAAGCGGCAGGCGTGCGGCCATCTCGATCAGGGAACGATCGGAAAAGATCACATAGGGCGGCACCCGGCGCTGGCGCGACAATTGCCAGCGCAATGCCTTCAAGCGCTGCAGCACTTTGTCTCGCCGCGGATCGAGTCCGGCGGCTGTGGTCTCGCGCTCGCGGCGCTGCTTGCGGGGGCTGGCGCGGATCATGTCGCGCCGGTAGCGGAATTGCTCCTCGCCCTTGAGCAGCGCCCGGCCTTTTGCGGCGATAGACAATCCGCCATGGCCCGCCACATCGAGGTTCAGGAATTGTGCCGCCACGAGCTGGCGGATCAGCGATTGCCATTCGACCCGGGCGCGATCCTTGCCGATGCCGAACAGCGGCAGGCGGTCGTGGCCGAGGCTTGTGGCCTTGTCGCTTGCCTTGCCCTCCAGCACATCGACGATATGGGCGGCGCCGAAACGCTGGCCGGTGCGATGGATGGCTGAGAGAATCTTCTGAGCTTCCACCAAGCCGTCGACGGTCTCCTTGGGATCGAGGCAGATATCGCAATTTCCGCAAGGGCCCGATGCCTCGCCGAAATAGGCAAGCAGCGTCTGGCGGCGGCAGGCGGGCGCTTCGCAATAGGCAACCAGCGCATCGAGGCGCTTGTGCTCGCGCCGCCGGCGCTCCTCGCCCGCCTCCTCATCGTCGATGAACTTGCGGCGCATGCGCAAATCCTCGAGGCCGAACACCATGTGGGCCTCGGCCGGCAGCCCATCGCGCCCGGCGCGGCCGATCTCCTGATAATAGGCATCGAGGCTCGAGGGCAGATCGGCATGGAAGACGAAGCGCACATCGGGCTTGTCGATGCCCATGCCGAAGGCGATGGTGGCGCAGACGATCACCCCCCTCTCGGCCATGAACAGGTTCTGGTTTTCCTCGCGCGCCGCCGCCGTCATGACGGCGTGATAGGGAATGGCGCGATGACCCTCCTCCACCAGAAAACTTGCCCACTCGTCGGCACTCTTGCGCGACAGGCCATAGACGATGCCGCTTTCGCCCTTGTGACCTGCGAGGAAGGCGAGCAGCTGCTTGGGCGTGCCGCGCTTGGCTTCGACAGCGAGCTTGATATTCGGTCGGTCGAAACCCGCGACATGGAGCTCGGCCTTGCCCCCGAAGAGTTTGGTCACGATGTCGCGGCGGGTTACGTGATCGGCGGTGGCGGTGAAGGCGCCGATGGGGATATTGGGAAAGGCATCTTTCAACCCCTGCAACGCGGCGTATTCCGGGCGAAAGGATGCGCCCCATTGCGAGATGCAGTGGGCTTCATCGACGGCGATGAGCTTCACGTCCAGTTCCCGCAACGCCGCAATCATGCGATCAGTCATCAGCCGTTCGGGAGCCAGATAAAGAATTTGCACAGCCCCCTTCGCCACGCGCTTCCAGATGGCGATGTTATCGTCGCGCGATGCGGAGGAGTTGATGGTCTCGGCGGCCACACCGGCCAGTTTGAGAGCCGCCACCTGGTCCTGCATCAGGGCAATGAGCGGCGAGACGACCACGGTCAGTCCGCCCAAGACCAGCGCCGGCACCTGATAGCACAGCGACTTGCCGGAGCCCGTCGGCATCACCGCCAGAACATGGTGGCCGGCCAGCAAGTCTTCGACAATCTCCTCTTGGCCGGGGCGAAACCCGTCGAAGCCGAAGGTGCCGCGGAGCACGCCCAGCCTGTTCGCCTGTGGATAAGATTCGTCTGCTGACACCTGCTGCCCGTACATAGCCGATATTGGGTATCCATCCTTGCCCATGTTCACCATTTGGTCTAGTCACATATCATGGCCGAGCATCGAAAAGTCATCTCCATCCAGGGCGCGCGCGAGCACAATCTGAAGAACGTGTCGCTGGAACTGCCGCGCGACAGGCTCATCGTGTTCACCGGGCTTTCGGGCTCGGGCAAATCCTCGCTCGCCTTCGATACCATCTATGCCGAGGGCCAGCGCCGCTATGTCGAAAGCCTCTCGGCCTATGCGCGGCAATTCCTCGAAAAGATGCAAAAGCCGGACGTCGACCAGATCGACGGCCTCTCCCCCGCCATTTCCATCGAGCAGAAAACCACGAGCCGCAATCCGCGCTCGACGGTGGGCACCGTCACCGAAATCTACGATTACATGCGCCTGCTGTTTGCCCGAATCGGTGTGGCCTATTCGCCGGCGACCGGGCTTCCCATCGAGAGCCAGACGGTCACCCAGATGGTCGACCGCACACTGGAACTGCCGGAGGGAACGCGGCTCTATCTCCTGGCGCCGATCGTCCGCGGGCGGAAGGGCGAGTATCGCAAGGAACTGGCCGATCTGCAGAAGAAGGGCTTTCAGCGCGTCAAGGTCGACGGCGCCTTTTATGAGATCGGCGCGGTGCCGGCGAATTCGCCGACGGTCTCGCCATCGCCGAATTCGCCGACAAGCCGTTGCCGCCTTCGGCCACTTCCGAGGAAGGCGCCAACAAGTCGAAGAACGAGACCCATGAGCGGGTGATCTTCTCCGAGCGCTTCGCCTGCCCGATTTCGGGTTTCACCATCGACGAAATCGAGCCCAGGCTGTTTTCCTTCAACAATCCCTTCGGCGCCTGTCCCAAATGCGACGGGCTCGGAACCGAACTGAAATACGAGCCCGATCTGGTGGTGCCGGACGGAACCTTGTCGCTTCGCCAGGGCGCCGTTCTGCCCTGGGCCAAGACCGGCAATACCTCGCCCTATTACACGCAGACGCTCACGGCGCTGGCGAAACATTACAAATTCGCCATGACGACGCCGTGGCGGGACCTGCCGAAGAAGGCCCGCGACGCCATCCTGTTCGGCACGGGCGAGGAAGAAATCTCGATCACCTATGACGATGGCTTACGCTCCTACAAGACGAAGAAGCCTTTCGAAGGTGTCATCGGCAATATCGAGCGGCGCTGGCGCGAAACCGACTCACAATGGATGCGCGAGGAACTGTCGCGATTCCAGTCGGATCATCCGTGCGAGGAATGCAAGGGTTACCGGCTGAAACCGCAGGCGCTGGCGGTCAAGATCGCGGAGAAGCATATCGGCCTGGTATCGGAACTATCGATCCGCGAGGCCAATCGCTGGTTCGGGGAGTTGCCACAGAAGCTGAAACCCAAGGACATGGAGATCGCCGCCCGCATCCTCAAGGAAATCCGCGAGCGGCTCAAATTCCTTGTCGATGTCGGGCTCGACTATCTCAATCTGTCGCGCACCGGCGGAACGCTGTCCGGCGGCGAGAGCCAGCGCATCCGGCTGGCATCGCAGATCGGCTCCGGCTTGACCGGCGTCCTCTATGTACTGGACGAACCCTCGATCGGCCTGCACCAGCGCGACAACGCCCGCCTCCTCGAGTCCCTGGTGCATCTGCGCGATCTCGGCAACACGGTGATCGTGGTCGAGCACGACGAAGAAGCGATCCGTCACGCCGACCATGTGGTCGATATCGGCCCTGGCGCGGGCATCCATGGCGGCCATATCGTGGCGCAAGGGTCGCCCGCCGACATCATGGCCAATCCCAATTCGCTCACCGGCCAGTATCTGACCGGCTTTCAGCAGGTGCCGATGCCGCATTTCCGGCGCAAATGGGAGAGGTCGCGGGTGATCCGCGTCAAAGGCGCCAGCGGCAACAATCTCAAGAACATCACGGCGGAAATTCCGCTCGGCGTTTTCACCTGCGTGACGGGCGTTTCGGGCGGCGGCAAATC
>JANMQB010000099.1:0-3600 GCA_031370155.1 Hyphomicrobiales bacterium
GGAATGGCGTTTACGACTATCAGGGCGAAGGCCGGAAGCGCTCGATTGCCGAGCAGGCCAAGTATCTCGCCAAGCTGGCCAAGGACTACCCCATCATCTCCATCGAGGACGGCATGTCGGAAGACGACTGGGACGGCTGGAAGCAGGTAACGGAACTAATCGGCAAATCCTGTCAGCTTGTCGGCGACGATGTCTTCGTCACCAACACCAGGCGCCTGAAGCAGGGAATATCGCAGGGCATCGCCAACTCGATCCTGGTCAAGGTCAACCAGATCGGAACCCTCAGCGAAACCCTGGAAGCCGTCGAAATGGCGCACAAGGCGGGCTATACGGCGGTCATCTCGCACCGCTCGGGCGAGACCGAGGACTCGACCATCGCCGATCTTGCTGTCGCCACAAACTGCGGGCAGATCAAGACCGGTTCGCTCGCCAGATCGGACCGTCTCGCCAAGTACAACCAATTGCTCCGCATCGAGGAAGAACTTGCAACCCAGGCAACCTACGCAGGGCGGGCCATCCTCCGGTCCTAGCGGCATGAGGCTTTCCAATTTTCATCTTGTGGTGTCGAGTTTCGCCGCCGTCGCCGGCCTGGGACTCGCCGCCTACCAGACGCTGGCGCCCGCTGGCGCCCCGCCTCAGCAGCCGGTTACCGTCACGGTCGCCGTCGAGCCGCCCAAGTTCGCCAGCCAAGAGGGGCCCGCCGCCGCCAAGTCCGATCAGGAAGTGACCATCGCCACCGCCGCCCTCGACCTCGCCCATGGCGCCTCGTTCACCGCCGCTCTCAACGATGGCTCCGGCAGGCGTTATTCATTTGCCGATCTTTTCGACGGCAGGCCCGAATCGTTTCTGGTCTTCGGCCCGCCGGACGTTGAGCTCAATATTCTGGTGAATTTCAACAGCCAGACCGCCCAGCCGGTGACGGCGCTGGAATATGCGCCGCCGCCGGGTGCCGCTCCCGCAAGGCTTGCCACGATCGTCGATGTCATGGTGCTGCCGGAAGGCCAGATGGAAGCGACCGGCCGTCCGGTGATGAGCTTCTCGCTGCAGACCTCGCAGGGCAGCCAGACCTTCGCCATTCCCGGCAATGCCTCGGGCAAGGGCCTGTGGCTCAGGATCGCCGGACCAGAAGGGGCCGGGACGGTGGCGGTCGGCGATTTCCATATGCTGCGGGAGCAGGTCGCGCCGTAACCGTGCTTGCGTCTTGCATCATTGTAGCTTCGGCGGCTTAGCGGAAGGCGGCTACCCCTGCCCGGTTCGCACGCAGCAGCCGGGATGCATCGGCGGCACCGGCGCTTCCCGCGGCGACGCCGACGGGGCGTCCATTGTAGGACTTCAGCGGTGTCGAGTAATAGGTGATGCTCGAGCAGGTGACGCCGTAGGCGCTACATTTGTTCGAATAGGACATGATGGTGCGGAATTTGCCGGCCAGGTTTACATAGCCGTAATTGAATTTGGAACTGGGCGCCGCCGCCTCGACATAGCGGTCGTGATAGAGGCCCATGTTGTGGCCGAGTTCGTGCGCCAGCGTCGCGGTTCCCTGGCAATTGGCATTGATCGCCGAAAAGCCGTAAGCGGAGCTGAGCGAGGGATAGAGCACCCAGGCGATGCCGCAATATTCGGGGCGGTCGAAATAGATGGTGACGAGATCGGCCTGAACCGTATTGCGCAGGTTGCGGAGCGACGGGAAATTCGCGTTGCTTCCGCTGGTGAGGTCGTAGAGCGGCTTTACCGGGTCGGCGGGCGCTCTTTCATTGTAGGTCGAAGAGACGGCGGCAATTTTGACGAGCTTGACCCGCAGCGCAATGTTGCTGTTGATCATACCCTGATTGACGATCGCCACATCGAGGGAAATCTTGTCCCAGGGCGCGCCGAGAATGGCCTTGGCCCGCGACGTGTAGACCGCCAGCAGCGTCACGGTGGTGTTGGCGGCGGCGGCCGAGATGGCCGGCGAGGGGGCTGTGGAACCGTGCCGTGACGGCCGCACCGGCGCATCGATATGAAGATCGCGCGGATAGGCTTCACTGTTGACTTCGCGCAGCAGGTGGCGGGCACCGCCCGCGACCGGTTCGATCAGATAGTGGCGGCCACCCGACTCGATGGCGCCGGTGATGCGGTTGCCGTTGACCACGAGGATTCCGTAGCCATTGCTGCCGGTATCGCCGGTCCAGACGATTCCACCTCCAAGCGACTCTTCCACGGTCTCGCGCCGCAGGATGACGGACCGGCCTTGGAACAAATCGATGGTAACGCTGCCTTTGAGGCGGTTCGAGCGGCTGACGCGGTCGGCCGCCAAGTCCATGGCCGGTGGCAGGATTTGTTCGGAAAGGGTGGCGGCGTCCACCTTGACCAAGCGCTGGCGGATGACTTTCGGATCGGTCGGCGCGGCCGAACTCGTGATGGCGGCGTCGTCGGGCAAGAGCAGCGATCCGGCAAGAGCATCGGAGATGGACAGGCCGGCAAGCACCGGCAACGCAAAGACGAGCGGGCGCAGGAAGCGGCGGATAGACGGCATGTTGGATCCCATCGGTCAGGCAGGCGTCGTGTGTCCTGCCCTGATAACCCGGGAGCCGCTTAACTTCGGTAAATGCGGAGGTTAAAATCGGACGGAACTTGGCGCGGGCGGGATCATGCCACCTCAGACGACCGCCGCCGCTACGTCCTTGAGGGTGGTCCTGGCCAGGGAGGCGGAGAGGGCCCCTTCGGCGGCGCGCAAGGGCCCCGCCAATATCTTGCCGATCTGCGCCGCCACCGGGCATGCAGCATCGGGATCGGTCTTGTGCATGCGGAACACGGTCTCGTCCTCGACGGCGCGATAGACATCGGCCAGCGTGATCTGGCTCGCATCGCGCTCAAGCTCGAAGCCGCCGCAACGGCCCGCCACCGAGCGCACCAGCTTCGCCCGTTCAAGCTCGCTCATCAGCCGGCGGATCACCACAGGGTTGGTGTTGACGCTCTCGGCCACCGCGTTGGAACAGACCGGGCCCTTGCCCGCAAAACGGGCGAGCACGCTCAAGGCATGAATGGCGACGACGAAACGGCTGCTCGACAGCATAAAGGTAACTCCGACGGTTACATCGGCATCTTCGGGGCAAAGGTCAAGCCTTTATACTCCCAAATGGTCACCAATTGTTAACCGACTCCGCCGAGTTTGCAGGATCGGGGGCAGGTTCGCGCCATGGGCAAACGCAAGTTCGATTTGGTGATCACTGGCGTCTCGGCGGCGCTGCTCGGCTATTTCGCCTGGCACGGCTTCGAGGGTCCGCGCGGCTTTCCCTATCGCGACCGGCTGACGGCCGATGCCAGCCGGCTTGGCGGCGAGCTTGCCGCCATCCGGCAACTACGCGAGACGCTGGAAATCAAGGTCTCGCAGCTGCGGCCGCAATCCGTCGATCCCGACCTGCTCGACGAGATGGCCCGTGCGATGCTGGGCATGACCCGGCCGGGTGACCTGGTGGTGCTACGTCCGCCGCAAATTCCCCAAGAAAATCCATAACGTAAACCGAAATCCAGTTAATCGGCGAATTGGCGAGCGAACTCAATCCTTTAGTGCTATAGGGGAAATCCGGTGCACGACAGGGGGCAGTCGCATGGCGGTCAAGT
>JANMQB010000122.1:0-4176 GCA_031370155.1 Hyphomicrobiales bacterium
CGTCTTCAATGCGGTCGAGCCGGTGCTGCGCGGCGTTTTCGAGGAGTTCGGCAACGGCGTGGCCGTAACGCCCAAATTTCCCAGGATCGCCTTCCGCGATGCCATCCGCAAATACGGCACCGACAAGCCCGACCTGCGCAATCCCATTGTCATGCAGGCGGTGACCGGACATTTCGCCGGCTCCGGCTTCAAGGTCTTCGCCGGCATGATCGCCAAGGATCCGAAGGTCGAGGTGTGGGCCATTCCCGCACCCAAGGGCGGCAGCCGCGCCTTCTGCGACCGGATGAATTCCTGGGCGCAGGGCCAGGGTCAGCCGGGGCTGGGCTATATCATGTGGCGTGAAGAGAAATTTGACGTTTCAGATTCTGAATTGATTCGCTTATCTCGCGCGCAGTATGAGCAGTTTAAGGAAACCTATGAGCGGCTTCCGGGCAATACATACATGGCCGGAGCCGGGCCAATAGCAAATAATATCGGTCGTGACCGGGTCGAAGCTATTCGTCGGCAGCTGAACCTAAAGCCCGGCGATGCCGCCTTCTTCGTCGCCGGAGTGCCGTCGAAATTCTACAAATTCGCCGGCGAGGCACGCGCCCGCGTCGGCGAGGAACTGAACCTCACCGCCAAGGACCGCTTCGAATTCTGCTGGATCGTCGATTTCCCCATGTATGAGTGGAACGAGGAGGAGAAGAAGATCGATTTCTCCCACAATCCCTTTTCCATGCCGCAGGGCGGCCTCGAGGCGCTGGTAACCAAAGACCCGCTCGATATCCTCGCCTTCCAGTACGATATCGTCTGCAATGGCGTCGAGCTCTCCTCCGGAGCCATCAGAAATCACCGCCCCGACATCATGAAGAAGGCCTTCGCGATCGCCGGCTATCCCGAGCAGGTGCTGCTGGAAAAATTCGGCGGCATGTACCGCGCCTTCCAGTATGGAGCACCCCCCCACGGCGGCATCGCCCCCGGCGTCGACCGCATCGTCATGCTCCTGTGCAACGAGCCCAACATCCGCGAAGTCGTGCTGTTCCCGATGAACCAGCAGGCCGAGGATTTGCTGATGGGGGCGCCTTCCGAGGTGACGCCGAAGCAGCTTCGCGAACTTCACATCAGGCTCAACCTTCCGGAGGCCTGATCAATCGCAATCCCGTTCAAAAATTGCAAAACCGGAACAAATTTTCCCTCGCCCCCATGGGGAGAAGGAAAGAATCCTCAAACCGATCCAGCGAAGAACGGATCCGCTCTAATCGTTGGCCGTGACACTCACGCCGAGCAGATTGATCGCCGCCCCCGGATCGGCGGGATTGAGGCTCATGAGCTGCTCCACCTTGATCGGCGCCGCGGGCTTCAGCGCCACGGTGATCGACTTCGGGTCCTTGAGGAAGGCATTGACCGCGCCCACCACCTGGTCGGTGAAGGCCTGGTTGTTGAGCTGCATCAGCGTGAGTTGCAGCATCGCCCCGGCATTGGCCACCATCGCCGCCTCGTCCATGCCCTGCATCGCCGCCGCCATCGGCAGGAGCCGCTTGGTGAGCGAGGCGTCCTCGAAGCGGAAAGTGAAGTGGCCCAGGGAAATGTTCTGCAATTGCGGCATCAGCGCCGCGAAGTCCGGCTGCTTGCCCATCGTCTGCGCCTTCTGCAATTCGCCATAGACGGCAAGCGGAATTTCGGAGGCGGCGATCGACACCTTTATCGCCCCCATGTCCTTGCCCAAATAGGCGAACGAGATGTCCACGCCGACGTTTTCACCCTCGAGCGTCACGGTGGTGTCCGCCTCTATGTCGAAGACGAGATCCGTATAGCCGATCTGCTTCAAGGAACCGGTGGGATCGATGGCGGCGATGGCCGCTTCGGGAATCACCACATTGGCGAGCTTGGTGCTGAACGTGCCGGCCCCGCTGGCGGGATCGCCGTCCCAGGTCGAGACATAGCCGTCCGAAGTGATGGTCTGGCCCATGACATTGGCGGTCATCTTGCCGGACGTCATCTTGCGGGCGGCGAAGTTCGACGAACGCATCATGTCGAGCGCTGTCGGATTGTCGCCGAGCACCTTGACAAACCAGCCTTCGGCGCTGCCTTCCGGCATGTCGATGGTGAAGGCCGTGCCGTCCGGTCCCACCACCTCCATCTTCATCGCCGAGAAATTGGCCTGGCCGATTTCATAGACGCCGCCGCCGGCGTCCGAAATCTCCTGGAGCGCCACTTCGCCGATGGTGATCTTGACGCCGGAACTGGTGCCGCCCGCCGCCATGGACGAGATCAGGTTGGTGATCGTCACGTTGCCGGAGGAATCGACATCGAGCTTGTCGTAGGTGGGTTTGAGCCTGGTCTGCTGTTCCCAGTTCTTGAGAATCGCCTCGACCACCGGCGGCACGTCCTGGGCCTGCGCCGGCAGCGCGAGAAGCGACGTGCTGATGAGCAAATAGACGAAGTTCTTGCGGCTCGGTGTCATGTGGGTTCCTTTGCTGCTTTTGTCCCGACTCTCTTTGCGATCATAAGTGAACAAGAAGTGAACCGCAAAGTCCATTGCCTGGTCAACCTTAACCCGGTAGTTTCCGGGCATCATCCCGAGGTCGATAAAAATGAAGCGGAATTGGCTTGTCGCGGCTCTCGTATTCTTGCTGGCCATGGCTGTGGCGCCCGGCGGATCTTTTGCTTTCCCATTGGCCGAACCCACGCCCGAAGAATTGGTCCTGTTGAAGAAAAAAAAGAAGCTCGCCGCCGCAGCGAAGGCGAAGCAGGAGGCCGAATGGCAGCAGGCGGCGATCGCCCGCCGGACGGAGGCCCAAAAGAAGCGGGCGGCACGGGGCGAATGCGATGGTTTCCTCGCCTGCCTGTTCGGCCAGCCGCGGGCCGGTGGCCGCGACAGACTTGTCTCGGGCCGGCCGACGGCCAAGAACATATCCTGGGACGAGACCCGCTATCCGCCGGGCAGCATCATCATCCGCACGCCCGAGCGCGCGCTCTATCTGGTGCTGGAAGACGGCAAGGCGCGGCGTTACCGGGTGGGCGTCGGCCGCGAGGGGTTCCAGTGGAGCGGAACCTCGCGCGTCGTGGCGAAAGAGGAGTGGCCCGCCTGGCGGCCGCCGCTGCAGATGATCGCCCGCGAGGCGGAAAACGGCGTCGTTCTTCCCGAATACATGGAAGGCGGCCCCAACAATCCGCTCGGCGCCCGCGCCCTCTATATCGGCGGAACGCTTTACCGGATCCACGGCACCAACAATGCCGGCTCGATTGGTGGCGCCGTCTCTTCCGGCTGCATCCGCATGATGAACACCGACGTCGTCGATCTCTATGAGCGTGTGAGTATCGGCGCGCGGGTCTACGTCTATCAGTGAGGCCGTATTGGTTTGCGGATCGTGTCCCTGAAATGAACTGGCCCCGGAGGCGAAGCCATCCGGAGCCCAGTCCTGAAGATAAAGCTTAAGAAGCTTACGTCTTCTTCTTGGCGGCCTTCTTCTTGGCGGCCTTCTTCGCGGGCTTCTTAGCAGCTTTCTTAGCCATGAGCTAATCTCCTAGTGTGTTGTTAGAGCCCCACAACGCAGGTAAGCCACACATCAAACGACCGCGATGGCAACAAGAGCGCTTTCACGACCGTCATTGGCATGACTTGTGTACCCGTTTGTGTGATTCGGCAATATGCCGTCAACATTTGGTATGCTCCGTCAATTCCCCTAACAATCGGTAAACGCTCCAGCGGCGGCGCGGGCCATCCGTATACGGACGAAATCGCCGAAACCGGCAAAACACCCGCGCCAGGCAAGGGAAATCAAGGCCCCTCCGTACACGGACAATAGGCCCATTTTCGGCCCTCCGGGGGCTGAGAATCGTGCCTCCCGCCCCTGTGGCAGAAATGCATGGGCGCAAATAAAATGTGGAGCAGGACGAATTTGCATCTTGTTTTAGTCATCGCCGGCGCTCTCCGGCACATCCCGCCTGACCGGCGGCGACCAAAGAAAAATGGCCGGGACAATGCCCGGCCATGACTGATTGGCGAGCGATGATCGGTTCACGAACACCCGCTGGTGCTGCCGCAGGTATCGCATTTGAGGCAGGTTCCGTTCCGCACCATGGTGAAGTTGCCGCATTCGGAACAGCTTTCGCCTTCGTAGCCCTTCATGCGCGCCTCGACGCGGCGGTCGAGGGTGACGCTGATCGCAACCGAGGACGCCGCCACTGCCG
>JANMQB010000147.1:0-6145 GCA_031370155.1 Hyphomicrobiales bacterium
GGTCTCGGAATCGTTTCGCCGCTGGCGGCCGGCGTGGAGGAAACCTGGAAGAGGCTTCTGGCGGGTGAATCCGGTGCGGGTCCCATCACCAAATTCGACGCTTCCGACCTGCCCTGCCGCATCGCCAATGAAGTGAAGCGCGGCGACGGTTCCAACGGCACCTTCAATCCCGAGCACTGGATGGAGCACAAGGAACTCCGCCGCTACGACGATTTCATCATTTATGCGGTGGCCGCCGCCAAGCAGGCGATGCAGGATTCGGGCTGGGAAGCCAGGACCGGCGACGAACAGGTTCGCACCGGTGTTCTCGTCGGCTCCGGCATCGGCGGCCTCGCCAGCATCGAGCAGACCGCGCTGCTCTTGGCCGAAAAGGGCCCGCGCCGGGTCAGCCCCTTCTTCATTCCGAGCGCGCTGATCAATCTCGCCTCGGGCCTCATCTCCATCGCATTCGGCGCCAAGGGGCCGAACCATGCCGTGGTCACCGCTTGCTCGACCGGCTCGCATGCGATCGGCGATGCGGCCCGCATGATCGCGCTCGACGATGCCGATGTGATGATCGCCGGCGGCGCGGAATCGGCGATCTGCCGTATCGGCATTGCCGGCTTCATCGCCTGCAAGGCGCTGGCGACCAAGTTCAACGACGAGCCGGCGCGCGGCTCGCGGCCCTATGACAGGGACCGCGACGGCTTCGTGATGGGCGAGGGCGCCGGCGTGCTGGTTCTCGAGGAGCTCGAACACGCCAAGGCCCGCGGCGCCAAAATCTATGCCGAGGTGGTGGGCTATGGCCTGTCGGGCGATGCCTATCACATCACCGCCCCGGCCGAGGACGGCGACGGCGCCTACCGCTGCATGCAGATGGCCCTGAAACGCGCCGGCCTCCCCGCCCACGAAATCGACTACATCAACGCCCACGGCACCTCGACGCCGCTTGGCGACGAGATCGAGCTGCGCGCCGTCGAACGCATCATGGGCAACCGCACCGAAGGCCTGTCGATGTCGTCGACGAAGTCCTCGATCGGCCATCTTCTCGGGGCGGCGGGCGCCGTCGAGGCGATCTTTTCGGTGCTGGCGATCCGCGACAATGTCTGCCCGCCCACCCTCAATCTCGATAACCCCTCCGTCGAGACCAGGATCGACCTCGTGCCCAAACTGGCGCGCCGGAAAGAGATCAACACAGTTCTGTCCAATTCTTTTGGTTTTGGTGGCACCAACGCATCACTGGTCATGCGCCGCTATGCGGCCTGACCCAATCGAGGAAGGCCATTGAACCAGCCAAGGCAACCGGCAAGAGTTCCCGGACCGCAGGTGAGCAGAAAGCGGCGCTCGGCCGTCTCGCGCGTGTTTCTGTCGCTGCTGTTCATCGCCGTGACCGCCTTCCTGACCGCGGGCCTCGGCGGCTTCTTGGGATATCAGGCCTATACCACACCGGGTCCGCTGCAAGCTGTGAAGGTCGTCGAAATTGACAAGGGACTGCGCACCCCCGAGATTGCCGCGCGCCTGGAAGAGCAAGGCGTGATCACCGACGCACGCGTCTTTTCCGCCGCCGCCTTTCTCACCGGCGCGCGCGGTCGGCTCAAGGCGGGCGAGTATGAATTCGCCGCCGGTGCCAGCATGCGCGATGTCATGAACCTGATCGTCAGCGGCAAGGCGCTCGTCTACAAGCTCTCCATCCCCGAGGGCTGGACCAGCGAGATGGCGGTGGCGCGCATCCGCGAGAGCGATGTCTTGACGGGCGAGATCGCCGCCATCCCGCCCGAGGGCAGCATCATGCCCGATACTTATGTGTTCAAGCGCGGCGCCACGCGCCACAAGCTGCTCGAGGACATGCAGGCTGCCCAGACGCAACTGCTGGAGGAGATCTGGCAGAAGCGCAGCGGCCTCATGGTGCTCAAGACCAAGGAGGAGGCGGTCGTCCTCGCCTCGATCGTGGAAAAGGAAACCGGCGTTGCCGCCGAGCGCCCGCAGGTGGCTTCGGTATTCATGAATCGCCTCAAGAAGGGCATGCGCCTGCAATCCGATCCGACCATCGTCTACGGGCTGGCGGGCGGCAAGGGCAAGCTCGGCCGCGACCTGACGCGGGCCGACATCCAGAAGCCGACGCCCTACAACACCTATGTGATCGACGGCCTGCCGCCCAGCCCCATCGCCAATCCGGGCCGCGCGGCTCTCGAAGCCGTCGTCAACCCGCCCGATACCGAATACCTCTATTTCGTCGCCGACGGGTCGGGCGGCCACGCCTTCGCCAAGACGCTGGAAGAGCACAACGCCAATGTCGCCAAATGGCGCGCCATCGACAATTCGGCCGCTGCCGCTTTGGCTGCCGAGATCGCCACGCCGCCGCCCCAGCCGCCTGTGGCCGAAACCGCCGCTGAGCCCAAGGTGACGGTTCCGGCCTTGCCGGAGATCGCCGAACCGGCGGCGCCACCCGAGCCCGAGAAGGTTCCCGCCCAAACCGCCGCCGCCGACGCCGATCAATCGGCGGTGGAACCGGCGGTGGAGCCGCCCGCAGCCGATGCCGTGGCCGATCCGCTGCCCGGAGCAGAACCTGCGGCCGCCGCGGTCGAGACGAAGCCGGCCGAACCCGAAAAGCCCCAGGCCGCCGAACTGAAACCCGGCTCCATCGTCTGGGTCGACAACCGGATGATCCCGATCCCCAAGCAGAAGCCGGTGCAGTAGCAGCCACGCGGCCTTTATTGGGGGTTTGGAAGAACCAAATCCCGATATATTGTGCGTCCGGGGCAGGGGATAGCGCAATGCAGCCGGACGCCAATCGCTTATTGTTTCAACGCGCGATGGATCATGCGCTGCGCTTCCGGGCGCAGGCCGCCAGCCGCGCCCAAGGGCCGTTGCGCGGTTTTGATGAGTCCTTAAACGCATTCTCCGAGCCACTTCCAGAAACCGGCAATGCTGCCGTGGATGTGATCGACCATCTGGCCGCCAATGCGGAACCCGGACTCAATTGCCCGACGGGTCCGCGGTTTTTCGGTTGGGTCATCGGCGGCTCCCATGCGGTTGGCGTGGCGGCCGACTGGCTGACGAGTGCCTGGGGGCAGAACACCGGCAATCATCATGCTTCGCCGTCTGCGGCGGCGGCCGAAGCGGTGGCGGCCCACTGGCTGCTGGACCTGCTCGGCTTGCCGCACCGCAGTTCGGTGGGGTTCGTTACCGGCGCCACCATGGCCAATTTCGTCTGCCTTGCCGCGGCGCGCGGTCAAGTCTTGCGCCGGGCCGGCTGGGATGTGGAATCGAAAGGCCTGTTCGGCGCGCCGCCCATTGCTGTGCTGATTGGCGATGACGCGCACGCGACCGTGTTCTCCGCCCTGCAATTTCTCGGCCTCGGTCATGACCGGGTCATTCGCATCGCAACCGACGGGCAGGGCCGGATGATGCCGGCTGCATTCGCCGCCGCCACCGCGAAGATCAAGGGCCCGGCGATTGCCGTCATGCAGGCGGGGCAGATCAATACCGGCGCATTCGACAATTTCACCGAACTCATGCCGCTGGCCCGCGGCGCCGGGGCCTGGGTCCACGTCGATGGCGCCTTCGGCCTGTGGGCCAAGGCATGTCCGCCGCGCGCCCACTTGGCCGAGGCGGTTGAACAGGCCGACTCATGGGCGACCGACGGCCACAAATGGCTGCAAACGCCCTATGATTGCGGCTATGCCATCGTCCGCGACGAAGACGCCCACCGCCGCGCCATGACGATTGCGGCGAGCTACCTGCCGCCCTCGCGCGAGGGCGAACGCGACCCATCGCATTTTGTGCCGGAATTGTCACGCCGCGCCAGGGGTTTTGCTACCTGGGCCTTAATCCGGCATCTCGGCCGCCAGGGCATTGCCGGGATGGTGGACCGGCACTGCCGCGCCGCCGCGATCATCGCCGCAAGGCTTCGCGCGGAGACCGCCATTGAGGTCATGAATGACGTGGAGCTCAATCAGATTGTGGTGCGTTTTGGCGCCGGCGAGGAGCTCGCACGCGGCGACCGGCTGACCCAGGAAACCATTGCCCGCATCCAGGCCGATGGCACCTGTTTTGCCGGCGGAGCCAAGTGGCGCGGCCGCCAGGTCATGCGCATCTCGGTGATATCCTGGTTGACCGATGAAGCCGAGGCGGTCAAGGCGGCGGAGGCCATGATCGATGCCTGGCACCGGGTTCTTCAGGCATCCTGAGCCCGCCGCCAAAGCGCTCACACTTTTGCCGAGCATGTTCTAAACTCACGCCGCTTTGATTCTTCCGGGATTTCCAATGCCGCTTTCCAGCATGACAGGCTTCGCGCGCGGCGCCGGCGCGCTGGACGGCCTGCATTGGCAATGGGAAGTGAAGAGCGTCAACGGCAAGGCGCTGGATGTGCGCTGCCGCCTGCCGCAGGGCTTCGAGGGGCTCGAACCGGCGCTTCGCGCCGCCGCCGCCGGGCATCTGAAACGCGGCAATCTCCAGGTCAATCTGACGGTGAGCGGGCTTGCGGCGGGCGAGACCGTCGTCGTCAATCGCCAGGCCCTTGATCGCGTCGTCGCCGCCGCCCAGGCGCTGCGCGAGCAGATCGGCGGTGAGCCGCCGCGCGCCGATGCGCTCCTGGCACTTCGCGGCGTACTGGAGATTTCGCAGCCGGAAACCGATGAAACGGAAATCGAACGTCGCAACCAGGCCATGGCCGCCTCCTTCGAGGAGGCAATCGCCGCCCTCGACGCCGCGCGCCGCGCCGAGGGTTCGAGGCTTCAGGCCATTCTCGACGCCCAGATCGGCCGCATCGAAAACTTGAGCCGTGCGGCCCGCGATTGTCCGGCACGCTCTGCCGAGGCGCTCAAGGCGCGTCTCGCCGAGCAGGTTTCGCGCCTCATGGAGACGGGCGCTTCCTTCGACCGCGACCGGCTGCACCAGGAAGCGGTCCTGATTGCGACGCGCGCTGACATCCAGGAGGAACTGGACCGGCTCTTCTCCCATGTGGCGGCGGCCAGAGCGTTGCTTGCCGCCCCCGAGGCGACCGGCCGCAAATTCGATTTCCTCGCCCAGGAATTCAACCGCGAGGCCAATACGCTGTGTTCCAAGGCGATCGACTCGACGCTCACCCAGATCGGCCTCGAACTCAAGAGCGTCATCGACCAGTTGCGCGAGCAGGTGCACAACGTTGAATAAGCCTCCTCCCAGAACCGAAATCCCCCGCCGCGGCCTCCTCTTGGTCATGTCCTCGCCTTCGGGTGCCGGCAAGACGACCCTGTCGCGCCGACTGCTAGCGGCCGATCCCAATATCGCCATGTCGGTGTCGGTGACGACCCGCGCGCAGCGCCCCGGCGAAGTCGATGGCAGGGACTACCACTTCATCTCCAAAGATAAATTCGCTCGCATGCGCGATGGGGCTGAGCTACTCGAATGGGCCGAGGTGTTCGGCAATTTCTACGGCACGCCGAAGCACCCGGTGGAGGAGGCGCTGGCCCGTGGCCGCGACGTTCTCTTCGACATCGACTGGCAGGGCACCCAGCAATTGGCCCAGGCCATGGAGGACGATCTTGTCCGCATCTTCATTCTGCCGCCGTCGGCCGATGAATTGCGCGACCGTCTGATCAAGCGCGCCCAGGATTCCGCCACCGTGGTCGCCAAACGCATGGCGGAAGCCTCGCGCGAGATCAGCCACTGGCCGGAATACGATTATGTGGTGGTCAACGACGACATCGAGCAGGCTGACGCCGAGATCGAGGCGATACTCGCCGCCGAACGCCTGAAGCGCCGCCGCCGCACCGGTCTCACCCAATTCGTCCGTGAGCTGACGAAAAAACTTTAGGTCCCGAGCAGCGCCGCAAGCCGGGCGAGGCCGGCAACCGGCACGTCTTCGGCGCGCAGGGTGGGATCGATCCCGGCCTCCTCCAAAAGTATCTCGGGCATTTCGGCAAGCGCCTTGAGGCTCGACCGCAGCATCTTGCGGCGCTGGCCGAAGGCTGCCGCCGTGACGCGTTCGAGTGCCTTGACGTCGCAATCGGGGAAAGGCTGCGCTCGCGGCACCAGTTGCACGATGCTCGACGTGACCTGCGGTAGCGGCGTGAAGGCGGCGCGATTGACGTCGAACAGCTTGCGCGCCGTGCAGCGCCACTGGCACAGCACCGCCAGGCGGCCGTAATCTTTCGATCCCGGTGCCGCCACGATGCGCTCGGCC
>JANMQB010000151.1:0-10850 GCA_031370155.1 Hyphomicrobiales bacterium
CGATTGCGCAACTTCCACGAGATGGCCCGCATACATCACGCCGATGCGGTCGGCGATCTGAGCCAAGAGCCCGAGATCGTGGGTGACGTAGAGCATCGACATGTTGAGCCGGGCCCGGAGGCCGATCAGGAGGGCGACGATTTGCTCCTGCGTGGTCACGTCGAGGCCGGTCGTCGGCTCGTCCAACACGACGAGATCGGGATCGCAGGCAAGTGCTATGGCGATGCACACCCGCTGCTGCTGGCCGCCAGACAGTTCGTGCGGGTAAAACCCGACGAGGCCGGCGGCGCGCGGGAGGCCGACGAGATCGAAGAGCTCACACGATCGCGCGGCCGCCGTTGCCCGGTCGGCGGCCCGGCCGTGCAAGAGGAGCGTCTCGGCGATCTGGTCGCCCACCCGCATGCCCGGATTGAGAGCCGTCGTCGGGTTCTGCGGCACGAAGCTGATGCGGTTGCCGCGCAACCGGTTGAGGGCCGGCCGGTCGAGTCGGAGGAGGTCTTCCCCCTTGAAGAGAACACGTCCGCTGTCGATGCGGGCGTTGTTGTGGCGGTAGCCAAGCAGCGTCAGTCCGACCGTCGACTTGCCGCATCCGGATTCGCCTACGAGGCCAAGCACCTCGCCGCGGTCGATGTGAAAGTTCACTCCGTGCAGCACGCGCGTCCAGCCACCGCCGGAACGGAAGGCAAGCGAGAGGTGGTCGACCTCGATCACGCGGGTCATTGCTGGACGCCGAGCTTGACGGTACGGCCGAGGATGCGGGCAAGACCCTCGGTGAAGAGGTTGAGCCCAACGACGAGCGAAGCGAGCGCGAGACCGGGGCCGACGACCGTTGCCGGCGCGATCATGAGGAGCGACCGGTTCTCGCTGATCATCAGCCCCCACTCCGGCGTCGGTGGCCGCAAACCGAAGCCGAGGAAGCCAAGCGAACCGACGAGCACCGGCGCATAGCCCGCGCGCAGGGCGAACTCCACGAGAAGAATGCCCGTGGCATTGGGCAGAAGCTCGCGCCGCATCACCGACCAGGCGGACTCGCCGCGCAGCCTCGCGATGGTGACGAAGTCGCGGGTGGCGATCTCGATCGCCGCGGTGCGCGCCATGCGGGCGATGCGCGGGGCATAGACGAGCGCGACGACGAGGACGACGAGAAGGGGATTGCCGGAGAGTTCGGGCCCGGCGGCTACCATGGCAAGCAGTGCCAGCACGAGAAACGGGATCGAGATCAGCGCCTCCAGCAAGCGCTGGACGATGTTGTCGACGATGCCGCCAACATAGCCCGACAGAAGTCCGATGACCGAACCAATGACGAGGCCGAGCGCGGTACCTGACAACGACAGCAGTAGGACGATATGGCCGCCGTGGATGATGCGGCTGAAGACGTCACGGCCAAGCTGGTCGACGCCAAATGGATGGACGAGACTTGCGGGGGCAAGTGGCAAGCCGGTACCCATCTGGGAGTAACCGTAGGGCGCCCAGAGGGGACCAGTTGCGGCGAGCCCCACGTGTATAAAGAGGATGACGGCGCCGATGCGCAGACTGAGCGGTGTTCGGGCGATCGTCGCGAGGAAGCCCGGCGCGGCGGGCGCATGTTCCGCGGCCGCCATCGGTCATCCCGTCCTGAGCTTGGGGTTGAGGAGGATCGCGCCAGCGTCGGCGACGAAATTGGCCGCGATGTAGACGCTCGCAGAAATGAGAATGGTCGCCTCGATGAGCGGGAAATCCCGGAGCTGCAGGGAATCTACGAGTAGGCTCCCGAATCCCGGATAGCTGAATACCTTCTCCACCACGACGACACCGCCTACCAGGTACCCAAGATTGAGCGCCGTGACGTTGAGCGTCGGAACCAGCGCGTTGGGCAGGGCATGGCGCCAGACGACGCGGCGGGCGGGCACGCCGCGTAACTCGGCCATGCGAATGTAGTCGGCGTCCAGAACCTCGATGAGATTGTCGCGCAGCATGCGCACGGCATAGACCGCCATGACGATGGCAAGTGTCAGCGCCGGCAACGTGGTGGCGCGGAGGTATTCCATGAATCCCGACGTGTGGTCGACCGTCGACATGGCCGGCAGGACAGGGATGAGCAGGACGAAGGTGAGGAGCAGCAGAGTGCCGAGCAGGAAATCTGGCAGCGAGAGGAGCACAAGGGTTGTCACCGAGAGCGCATGATCGATGGGCCGGTCCCGCCGGACGGCCTGCACGAGGGCGGGCAGAGTGGCCAGCGGAATGTACAGGATGAAGGCATAGACCGACAGGAACACGGTGTTGAGGACGCGGGGTCCAAGCACCTCAGTTACCATTCGCGCGCTGACCAGCGACTGGCCGAAGTCGCCACGCAGCACCCCCGACAGCCAGCGGACGTATCGCAAGAGCGCCGGGTCATCGAGATGCATGCGCAGGCGCAGCGCCGCGATCGTCTCCGGCGTCGCGTCGCGCCCCAGGATGCGGGTGGCGACGTCGCCCGGCAAGATCTCGAGGACGGCGAAGATGAGGAAGGAAACGAGCAACAGCGTGAACAGCGCCAGGATGAAGCGCTGGGCGATCAACCGCAAGGCGAACACCGTTATTCCACCCCGTTGTTAAGCGCGGAGACTTCCGCTGCAGGTTTCAGGAGGCGTCGCCGGTGCTCCCCGGGGGTCTCGCGCCCCGGGGATCCGGCAGATGCATCCTACTTGGTACAGCTCAGATCTTCAAAGTTCAGATTGAAGTTCTGCGCCCGCGGCGTGTAGCCAGTGCAGCCCTTGCGCAGCGCCAGCACCTGGTGGACGAACATCGGGATGATCACGCCACCTTCATCGGTGAGGAGTTTGCCGACCTGCTGATGGAGTTTGAGCCGTTCGGTCTGATCGACCGTGGTGTTGGCCTTCAGCAGCATTGCGTCGTAGTCCGGACGTTCCCAGTGGGTCTCCTTCCACTTGGCGCTCTGGGTGTAGGCGACCGCCAGGCCTTCGCCAGGGGGCCGCATCGACCAGGCCGAGGTCACCACCGGCTTCTTGAGCCATACGTCGTCCCAGAAGCTTTCGGCCGGAGTCACGATGACGTTGATGTCGAAGCCGGCGGGCTTCGCCATCTCGGCAAAAACCTGGGCCATGCGCACCATGCCGGGCACACCTTCGGCCGTATAAAGATCGAACTTGAGGCCATCAGGATGCCCCGCTTCGGCCAACAGCTTCTTGGCCATCTCGATGTCCTGCTTCGGCGCGTCTTTGGTGAAGGATCCCGGACTCTTGAGGGGTACGGGGTTGTCGGCGCCGGCCTCGCCGAAACCGAGCAGCACCGTGTCGATCATCGCCTGACGATCGACCACGGCCTTGAGCGCCTGGCGCACCTTGACGTTGTCGAAGGGCGCCGTATCGACCCACATCGACACCGTCATGGAGTTGGACGCCCCGGTTTCGAGAAGCGCCACACTCGGATCGTCCTTGAGCGTCGGGATGCCGGTCGGATCGACGTTCAGCACGAGATCCACCTGACCGGACTTGATGGCCGCCACGGCTGCGACCGGCTCTTGTGCAACTGTGACCCGGATACAGTCGGCCTTTGGCTTGCCGGCATCCCAGTAGTTAGGATTCTTCCTCAGGATGCGGACCGGGTCGTTCGGCGTGAACTGCTCTTGCATGAAGGGCCCGGTGCCATCGGACTTGAGCCTCAGGTCTTCATGCTTGGAGCCCTCCGGCACGATGTTGGTGAACTTGTTGGTGATCAGTACCGGTAGCTCGACCACCGGCTTTTTGGTCGTGAAGGATACGGTGTATTTGTCGAGCGCCTTGATGCCTTCGGGGTCGAGGAACTCAAGCACCGCCTTGGCGCCGGAGCCAAGCTCGGCATCGAAGAAGCGCTTGAAAGTGTAGATCACGTCCGCCGAGGTGAAGTCCTTGCCGGAATGGAACTTGACGCCTTCGCGCAATTTGAAGGTCCAGGTCAGGCCATCGGCGGAAACCGACCATTCCGTCGCTAGTTCCGGAATGGTCTGGAAGTTGTCGTCGACATCGAGAAGGCGGTTGTAGACGGCGAAGATGTGATAGGCGTCGTCGCCGGAATGCATATCGGCCGGGTCCATCGATTGCTTTTCGCCGGACCATTCATAACAAAGCACCTTCACGCACTCGTCACCGGCGGCGGCGAATGCCGGGCCGGCCATGGCAGTGGCGAATAGTGCCGCCGCGGACACCATTGATCGATAATACATGTTTGTTCTCCTCCCTAACTGCTGCCGGGCCGGCTTATCCGTTTTCCGGCATTCACCCCGGCTGTTGTTATTCCGAAATGCTGGAATTATATCCAATTCTCTAGAAAGGCATACTATTCATGCGCGGTTCCGTCTGTCAAGGAACGGGGCGCCGATTGACTCGTCGGACGAGGATGGCTGTCCCGAATGCCTGTTACTCGCGCACTCCATCCCCTAATCTCGGTTCCGGCCGCAGATGCAGGCGTAGGCTTCACAAATGCAGAACGATTACAATTTCGGAGTGCGGTACAGCACGTTGCCTTTCGCGGCAATTTCGACGTCGACGACGTATTTTGCCATGCCTTCGAGGTTCATCGTTATTCCAAGGCCCGGCGTCGAAGGAAGCACCACCTCGCCATTTGCATCAGGCACCAGATGGGTCTTGCTCATGTCCCAGGCGACCGATTTCGGCGCAAAGGGATATTCGCAGATAACGTGATCCTTCAGGCCTGCATATGGCTGCAGCGAAGCGCAGAGCGCAAGATGTGACGTAAAGGTGTGGTTGACGTAGGTCACTCCGCGAGCCGAAGCATAATCTGCGACGCGTTTGGCTGGACCAATCCCGCCGATGCGGCCGCAATCGATCTGCACATATGCGACCTTGCCGTAGTCGATCAATTGGCGAGCCATGTTGAAATTGTGTGACGCCTCGCCGCCGGCGATACGGATACTGCCGCTTTGCGCTGCCAGCGCAGCGTATGCGTCGTAGGCGCCGCCGAGAAAGGGCTCCTCGAGCCATGTCGCGCCGACTTCTTCGAGCATGGCGATGCGCGCGGCCGCTGCATCGATGTCCTCGCGAAAGATTTGGCCGGCATCGATGAGCAATGCCCCGTCGCGGCCAAGACCTTCGCGCGCCGCCTGAAGCTGGTCGCGATCGTCGACCAATGTGCCGCGGCCGAACGGACCCCAACCGCACTTGACGGCTCGAAATCCTCGGTCGCGTGCCGCACGGCAGCCGGCAAGTGTCTGTTCCGGCGTGTCGCCAAAAAGCTGCGATGCATAGGGCAGTTTCGGATAGGCGCGTTTGTAGCCGAGAATAGCATGGACGGGCGCCTCGCGCTTTCGCCCGAGCAGATCCCATAACGCCATCTCAATGCCCGAGAAGGTATGGGCGGCCTGCAGCAGATCCATGCATTCGAGTTCGACGGCCGCCGCGATGCGGGCGATGTCCGGCGCGTCATCGATCCTCTGCCCTAGGACGACGTCGCGCACCGGTTTGCAGGCGCCATGCGACATTGGCGTGACATAGGCGGCGATCGATACGAGTGGCGAGGCTTCGCATTCGCCCCAGCCGACCATGCCATCGGCTGCAACTCGCACCACCAATGCATCCTGGCTTCCATCGCCGGCGTCGGTGACGACAGGCATGGACAAATAGAAGAAATCGACGGCTTCGATGGCCATGATGATCTCACTGCACTCGGAATGTCTTCAGCGTTGTCTTGTCGCGCGTAGCGCCGAAACCGGGCCTGGCCGGCAATAGAATTCGTCGGTTGGCGGTCGGCGGTTTCTCCAAGCGCGGGTTGCGCCGCAGCGCCCTCTTCCGGTTGTGCTGAAGCAAGTCCGAGCGCCGCATGGGAGGCCCCGGACAACCAACCGGACATGCCCGGCGGATTTATCCAACACACCGCTCGTTCCGAAATGTCGGAGATATGTGCATTTATCTAGAATCCAGCATTAGCTGTGTTAGCTTGCGAGTCAAGGTATTGGGGGCTCGAATGGCGCCTATCAGGCTGCGGGGAATGACTTGGGATCATCGTCGCGCGATCGACCCGCTGATCAACACAATGCCGATGTTCCGGGCGCGTCATCCCCACATTGAAATCGAATGGTCGGCGCGGCCGCTCATTGGTTTCGAATTCTCTTCCGTGGATGCCCTTGCCAGGGAATACGATTTCATCATCCTCGACCATCCTTTCTCGGGCGAGATTGCCGCATCGCATTCGCTCGTGCCGCTTGATGACATCATCGCACCGGGCGATGATCCGTTCGTCGGACCCTCCCTTGACTCATACCGTGCAAATGGATTGCTCTGGGCGTTGCCGGTCGATGCCGCCTGCCAGGTTAGCGTGGCGCGCCCCGATCTCATGCTGGCGATCGACGCTGCCGTCCCGGCGGACTGGCGCGAGTTGATGGCGTTTGGCGAGAAGGCGAGGCGCAGCGGGCTTTGGCTCGCCGTCGGCCTGAAGGGCGTGCACAGCCTGATGATCTTTTTCACCCTGATGGCCAATCTCGGATCGCCTTGCGCGACCCGCCATGACAGGGATTTCGCCGACCGGCTCGTGGCGCACGAGGCCCTTGCGCTTATGCGTGACCTGCTGCGCTTCTGCCCGCCGGAAGTACTCGATTGGAACAGCATCGATCTGCACGACAGGATGACAACGCGCGACGATCTGGTGTTTTGCCCAGCGGTCTATTGCTATGCGACTTACGCCGAGGCTGATCAGCGCCGGCCGTTGCGGTTCCACGACTTTCCCGGACCCAATGGACCAGCCGGTTCGACGATTGGTGGCACTGGCCTCGGCGTGTCCGCCAATACGCGTCATCTGCCCGAAGCGCTCGCCTATGCGCGCTTCGCCGCAGAGTCGGCCACGCAACGCGCCTTTGCCCTGCATCACGGCCAGCCGGCGCACCGCGATGTCTGGGAGGATGAGGTGATCAACCAGCGATTCGGCGGCTGTTACCGGGACACGAGGGCCACGATGGAGGCCTGCTGGATCAGGCCGCGCTATCGAGGCTATCTAAACTTTCAAGCCAGGGGTGGCGAACTGATCGAGTCGTATTTGCGCGGCGACGTCGCGGCCGATGCGCTTCTCGCCGAACTGCAGCGGCTACACGCGGCCTCATAGCGCCCGGTTCTCAACCGAGCCGCCTGGACAGTTTTTCCGCCGCGTTGATGACGCTGACGATGAGATAGTCGCGATTCGGCTTGACCAGCCGCTGTTCGGGCGCAACCACGCTCAAGGCCGCGATGCAGCGGCCGGAGGCGTCGATCACCGGAGCAGCCACACAACCGGCGTGTTCGTTTGCCTCGTTCAGTTCGGTAGCATAGCCCTGACGGCGGAAGCGCCGGATCTGGGCAATGAGCTTATTGACGTCGGTGATGGCCTTGCCGGTCGGCGACTGCCGGACCGTTGCGTTCAACAATCTGGTCAGCGCCTTGTCGTCCAGGTCTGACACCAATAAGCGGCCGGCCGCCGCCCAGTTGACCGGGACGCGCGAACCGACATTGCTGATAATGCGCAATTGACGAATGCCTTCCTCTTTCAAGACCACCATCATCAGATCGTTGTCGAGCACCGAGACCTGCACGGTCTCGCCCGTTTCATTGCGTAGTTCCTCTGCAATCTGGCTGCCATCGCGCAGGAGATCGACATGGCTGCGATAGGCCATGCCGAGTTCGAATAGCCTGCGCCCGAGAAACAGCCCGCTCCCCTTTCCGGAAGATGCAAGATAGTTCCCCGCCGACAATGTCCGCACCAGCTCGTAGGCAGTCGATTTCGGGATTGAAAGTCCCTCGACGATCTGCGCCACCGTGATCGGTTCGCCGCGCTGGAGCATCAGCTCGAAGATGTCGAGAGCCCGCCGGACGCTGCGTGAGCCAACACTCTCATCGGCCGTCGCGGCGTCCTTGCCGGATTCGCGACGGGTCTTCGAGACTGGCTTCTCGGATTTGCGCATGGTCACATCCTGGCATTCTGGACTATTGTCCGGTATTTTGAAATGATAACTTTGCGTGCATCTGAAGTTGAGGCGGGACCATGAAAATTGCCGACATCGAGGTCATTGAATTGCGGGTTCCGGGCTGGACCGGCGATAGTTTTGACGGGTCATACGACAATTGTGTCGTGCTCGTCCACACCGACCAGGGTCTCACCGGCATAGCCGAAGTCGACAGTGTCCCGTCCGTGATCCGCGCCATTGTCGACGCGCCGAGGTCCCACACCCATGCCATGGGCCTCAAGGAGGCGATTGTCGGCGCCGATCCGGCGGATGTCGAAGGGCTGTGGGACCGCATGTATGATCTCACCAGCTATTATGGCAGGCGCGGCGCGGTCATCCACGCAATCTCCGCCGTCGACATCGCCTTGTGGGACCTGCGCGGCAAGGCACTCGGCAAGAGCGTCGGCGCGCTCCTGGGGAAGCGCCAGCGCGACCGCGTGCTGGCCTATGGAACCGTCTATCCGCTCGGAGATACGGCAGACGAGGTGCGGAAAAACATTGACCGTGGGCTCAAGCTCGGCCTCAAGGCGATCAAGATCGTGGCCGATCCGTTTTGGCGCGAGGACATCGACAAAACCACCGGGCTGATCAGGGTGGCCCGCGAACATGTCGGACCTGGTATCCGCCTGATGGTTGACGCCGCCACGGCCTGGGCCAAGGCCGACGAGGGCTTGCCGCTGATGCCGATCTTCAAGGAGTATGACTTCTTGTGGGTGGAGGCGCCGCTGCCGATCGACGATCTCGATGGGCATGCGCAGTTCCAGGGGTTCGGCGTGCCGATCGGCGGCGGCGACCTGGGCCTGACAACGCGCTTCGAGTATCAGCAGGCCTTCGAGCGCGGCAAAATCGATATCGCCCAGCCCGACGTCACCATGGTCGGCGGGATCACCGAACTCAGGCGGGTCGCCGAATTGGCGCGAAATCGCGGCAAGCGCGTGGTTACTCACGGTTATAAATCGAACATCACCATCGCCGCGAACCTAGCCTTCCTGTCGCAACACTGGATGGACGAGCCGTGCGAATACTCCACCAGCCAGTCGCCGCTGCGCTGGCGCTTGACCAAGGAAGATTTTCCGATCGGCGCGGATGGCCGCGTCGCGGTTCCGGAAGGGCCGGGGCTCGGCGTCACGCTCGATCCGGAAACGGTAGCGAAATTCCGCGTCGGATGATCAGCGGTCGGCGCGCCAGCGGGCGACGAGGTCCTCGTTAAGCTCTATGCCGAGGCCGGGACCGGCCGGCAAATCCATCCAGCCGTCGACGACAGCCGGTTCGGGCGACACCAGTTCGCGCCGCAACGGGCTGTCGAAGACATGTGGAGAGACATATTCGAAGATTGGCGACGCGGGACAGGCGGCCTGAAAATGCCTGCCGACGGCCGATGTGATGCCGGTTTTCCAGCCATGCGGTACGACCTCGGCGCCATGAAGTTCGCACAAATCGGCGATCCGGCGAATCTCGGTCAGCCCTCCACCGCGTCCGATGTTGGGCTGTACAACCCCCACCTTGCCTGCTGTCAACCATTCCCTGATCTCGAAGCGGGTGGACGCAGCTTCAGCTCCACAGATGCGGATAGAGCTCTTCTCCGCCAAGCGCGCGTGACCGTCCAGATCGTCGTGCTGCAAGGTCGCTTCAGCAAAGAAAACATTGTGATCCGCAATCCGTTCCAGAACGAAGAGTGCATCATGCCAGTTGTGCCAGCGGTAGCCGAAATCGACAGCCATCAAAATGTCGTTCCCAAGCATGCGGCGGCCCTCGCCGATCAGGCCGATGAGTTCACGATCGGTGACGAGGTCGTAGAAGAGAACCTCCATCTTAACCGCCCGGAATCCGGCCTGAAGTGCCGTGTCGAATTGCCGGCAAATTTCTTTCATCAGCTCACCGATGCTTCGCCCCTGCGCAAGGCCGGGGTAGATGGTGCAGTAGGGCTTCAGTTTTTCACGGCGCGCGCCGCCCATCAGCTTGTAGGCCGGCACACCTAGCTGCTTTCCGGCGAGGTCATGAAGCGCAATGTCGATTGCAGAAATCGCATGCATGCCGAGGCCGCGGCGCCCCGGCCAGAAGGTGCCCTCATAGAGTTTCTGCCAGATGGCGGCAATCTCGAGTGGATCCTGTCCGATCAGGATTTCGCTGGCATTGCGGCTCCAGAGATGGGACGTCGGCATTTCCAGAAAACTCTTGACGACCAAGGGTGGCGCGTCGGCCTCGCCGAAACCGTAGCGCCCATTCTCATCAAAGATCTTTATGATGACAGTGTCGGCCGTGCCGTCGAGATCGTTTGCCGAACTGACCGGAGACAGGACGGGAATAACCTCAAGCCACGCGATCTTACTGGTCATTTTTCATATCCCGTTCGATGAGTCCGGTTCAGTAAGTCGCCCGCCCGCCGCTCAGGTCGAAGGTGAACCCTGTGGTGAAACTGCAGGCGGGCGAGGCGATCCAGGCGATCAGTTCGGCCGCTTCCTCGAGCTCGCCGCAGCGCTTCATCGGAATCTTGTCGGTCATGTATTTGATCTGTGCATCGGGCAGCGCCGCCACCATTGGTGTCCGGATGACGGCTGGTGCCAGCGCATTGATGGTAATGCCGGTCTCGGCATAGTCCTTGCCCATCGACTTCACCATGCCAATCAGTCCTGCCTTGGACGCGGAATAGGCGGTCATTCCGGCATTGCCCTCCTTGCCGGCGATGGAGGCGATGTGGAGGATACGGCCATAGTTTTTCGACAGCATGTGCGGCAACACCGCCTGCGACACCAAAAGGGCACCCAGCAAGTTGATGCGGCAGACGAAATCGAAATTGTCCGGATCGACATCATGGGCCTTGATGTTGGTCTTGCCGGTGACGCCGGCGCAGTTGACGAGGGCGTGAAGCTGTCCGCTGGCGCGAAGGATTCCGTCCCAGGCCGTC
>JANMQB010000180.1:0-3911 GCA_031370155.1 Hyphomicrobiales bacterium
TGCACGATATCGATGCCACGGGGGCTGCAAGAATCGCCGTCGCTCCCATTCCGCATCACGGCCTCGGCGATGCGATCAACGACCGGCTGATGCGGGCGGCGGCGCCAAGAGAGGCGACATGACCATCAAGCCTTCGGCGGAAACGCTGTCCCGCCTCGCCGGCATCGTCGGCGAGAAATACGCGATCCGTTCGCCCACCGAGATGGCGGGCTACATGCACGAATGGCGCGACCTGTGGCATGGCAAGTCGCCCATGGTGCTGCGTCCCGGCTCGACCGAAGAAGTTTCGCGCATTCTGGCGGCCGCCAACGAGACGCTGACGGCGATCGTGCCGCAATCGGGTAATACCGGATTGGTGGGCGGGCAGATCCCGCACGAATCGGGACACGAAGTGCTGCTGTCGCTCGACCGCATGACCCGCATTATCGAGGTGGATGCGGCCAACAGTACGATGACGGTCGAAGCGGGGGCGACGCTCAAATCGGTGCAGGAGGCGGCCGACGCGGCGGACCGGCTGTTTCCCCTGAGCCTCGCCTCGGAAGGCTCCTGCCGCATCGGCGGCAATCTGTCTACCAATGCCGGCGGCCTCAATGTGCTGGCCTATGGCAATGCCCGCGACCTCTGCCTCGGGTTGGAAGTGGTGCTGGCGGACGGGCGGGTGTGGACGGGCCTCAGGCGGCTGCGCAAGGACAATACAGGCTACGATCTCAAGTACCTGTTCATCGGCGCGGAAGGAACGCTTGGCATCATCACGGGCGCGGTGCTGAAGCTTTTTCCCAAGCCCAAATCGCACGAGACGGCTTTCGTGGCGGTGCCAAATCCGCAGGCGGCGGTCGATCTTCTGTCGCTCGCCCGCGAGATGAGCGGCAACCGCGCCGTGGCCTTCGAGCTCCTCCCCGCAATCGGCATGGACTTCACGGTCAAGCACATGGGAGTGCGCAATCCGCTGGCCGGGGCCTCGCCCTGGTATGTGCTGGCCGAACTCGCCGATGCGCCGGAGGGCTGTTTCCTGCGCATTCTCGAAGACGCGATGGCACGCGGTTTGGCGACCGATGCCACGGTGGCGCAGTCGGACAGCCAGCGCCGCGAATTGTGGGCGATCCGCGAGCTGATGCCGGAGTCGCAGAAATTCGAGGGCGGCTCGATCAAGCACGACGTCTCGGTACCGGTGTCGCGGCTGCCGCAATTCATCGCCGAGGCGACGGCGGCGGTTCATGCCTTCATGGGCGATGCCCGGGTCATGGCCTTCGGCCACATGGGCGACGGCAATCTGCATTTCAACGTCACCCAGCCCGCCGGCATGGACAAGCAGGCCTATCTCGATAGCTGGCGCGAGATGAACGAAGCGGTCTTCGCCGTGGTCTTGAGGCATGGCGGCTCGATCAGCGCCGAACACGGCATCGGCCGGCTCAAGCGCGATCACATGCGGCAGATCAAATCGCCGGTGGAACTGCAGATGATGAAGGATGTGAAGCAGCTCTTCGATCCTCACGGCATCCTCAACCCCGGCAAGGTGCTGCCCGAATGATCCCGTTCCGCGCCATCGAGGATGCCGACGTCGAGGCCGTTATCGCCCTGTGGCGGGCCTGCGGACTGACGCGGGCCTGGAACGATCCCGTGAAGGACATCGCGTTTGCCCGCGCCGGTGCGAGCTCGACGATTCTCGTTGGCGAGGCAGAAGGGGCGATTGCCGCATCGGTGATGGTGGGCCACGACGGCCATCGCGGCATGCTTTACTACGTCGCGGTCGAGCCCCGCCATCGCGGCCAGGGCTGGGGCAAGGCCGCGGTGCGTGCCGCCGAAAGCTGGCTCGCCCAGCGCGGCGTGTGGAAGATCAATCTGCTGGTGCGGTCCGAAAACGATGACGTCCGCGGCTTCTACGAGAAGCTGGGCTACGAGATCGATCCGGTTCTGTGCATGGGGCGGCGGATCGAATAGAATAATCCGTTTACGGATCATATCCCCCTTATCCTCATGCCGGGGAGCTCGCGTCAGCGAGCCTCGAAGCATGGGCCGCGAGCGAGCCTGTAACAACCAGACCCTTCGAGGCCCGGCTGCGCTGGGCGCCTCAGGGTGAGGGGAAGGGGTGGTGGTGGATTTAGCCAACGCTCCGCCCTTGCTGGCCCGGACACATCTCCGGACCGGGGGAAGAAAACTCCCTCCACGGGGTGGAGGGGCGTGGGGCACTACCTCACGCGATGTGCCAGCCGCCTGAGGCCGGCGAATGAGCGCTCGGCAGCGCCCCACTTACGGGTTCTTCGGCTGGGGCTGCTCTTTTCTTCCCGTTTGCCGGGCAGCAACCCACCCTCCAGGCCTGATACGGGGGCAAACCCCTGCCGTCTTAGGCGCCCCAGACGTAAGATGGCCTGGGGGACCGGCCTGGCGACCGCTTCGAGTTCCGATTTTTTCCGCAAACATGTCGCCATGTTCAAACCTTTCCTCAAAGACCCGTGTCCCTCCCAGACTTGCGGACTGCAGATCCGCCCCTCCTGGAGAGACGGGACGAGTAGCAGGCAGTTGGTGGCGAAGTGAGGGGCACTTCATCCTCCGGTCAAATTAGTTTCATCCGGGCCGCGGGCTTCTCCGCCCTGGGCTTGGCGGCGGTGTCGCGCGCTCGATGCGGGTGGGTTCGAGGATGAAGTAATCCTCGGGCGCCGGCTTCAGAAGGGAAGAGGCGGCGAGGGCTTCGACGTTTTCGACATCGAGCCAGCGGGCGTAATCGTGCGGTTCAATCACCACTGGCATGCGATTGTGGATTTTGGCAATGGTTTGGTTGGGCGCGCCGGTGATGATGGCGGCGGTCTCCAATTCCGAACCGTCGGCGCCCATCCAGTATTCCCACAATCCGGCGAAGGCGAAGAGTGCGTCACCGGGCCGGTGGATGAACCACGGCTGCTTCTTGCCGGGAACATCGCCGGTCCATTCATAAAAGCCGTCGGCGGGAATGAGGCAGCGGCGGCGCTTCATGGCATTGCGGAAGGAGGGCTTTGCAATGACGCTCTCGGCGCGGGCATTGATGAGCGGCTTCCCCGGCTTTATCTCCTTGACCCAGGACGGCACCAGGCCCCAGCGCACGAGGGCGAAATGGCGCTCGCCCCTGTCGGCGCGGACGATGGCGATGGGGCCGCCCGGCGCCACATACTGGCGCGGCGGAAAATCCGGCTCCTCGAGGTAGTTGAAGAGCGTCCGGGTTTCCTCGGGGCTCTTTCTGAAGCTATAAAGTCCGCACATGGAGGAAGCCTACTCCGCATAACTAGCGTTTGCAACGGTTCGCGGACGCTCGCCAGCACACCGATTCAGACCATATTCACAAGGCTTTCATTTCGCCACCGCCCGCCAGCGCCCTTTGGCGTTTGCCACAATCCGCGTTTTGTAGTAGGGCAGGAGTTGGGACAGAAAGGACGTTGCCATGGCGCGCGGAGTGGGGCTTCTCAATGCAAGGAAGGTCGAAACCCTGACCAAGCCGGGGCGGCATGCTGACGGCGGCAACCTCTATCTTTCGATTTCCCGGAACGGCGGCAAGCGCTGGGTGTTCCTGTACACTCTCCAGGGCAAGCGCGGCGAAATGGGCTTGGGCAGTGCCGCCAAGGGCAAGGTGCTGCTCGCGGTGGCACGTGACAGGGCCGCCGACGCCCGCAAGCTTCTCAGTGCTGGCATTAGCCCGCTGGCCGACAAGGAAGCCCGGAAGCAGGCCGCGCGGGCAATCCCCGCCTTCGGGGCCTTTGCCGATGAATATATCGCCAGCCATCGCGGCAAGTGGCGGAATGAGAGACATGCGGGGCAATGGCAAACGACCATCGCCACCTATTGTGCGCCGATCCGAGCGCTTCCCGTGAGCGCCATCGATACGGAAGCGGTGCTCAAGGTGCTGCAACCGATCTGGGCCGCAATCCCCGAAACCGCCTCACGGC
>JANMQB010000210.1:0-6063 GCA_031370155.1 Hyphomicrobiales bacterium
CACCGCTCGCCCGCGACGCCATGGCCTATGTGCTGGCGGGCGGCCGCGGCAGCCGGCTCCTCGAACTTACCGACAAGCGCGCCAAGCCGGCGGTTCCCTTCGGCGGCAAGTCGCGGATCATCGATTTCGCACTCTCCAATGCGCTCAACTCCGGCATCCGCCGCATCGGCGTCGCCACCCAGTACAAGGCCCACAGCCTGATCCGGCACCTGCAGAGGGGCTGGAACTTCCTGAGACCGGAGCGCAACGAGAGTTTCGACATTCTGCCGGCCAGCCAGCGCGTCTCGGAAGACCAGTGGTATGCGGGAACGGCGGATGCGATCTACCAGAACCTCGACATCGTCGAGAGCTACGGCCCCAAATACATGGTGGTGCTGGCGGGCGACCACATCTACAAGATGGACTACGAGCTGATGCTGCAGCAGCATGTGGAGAGCCGCGCCGATGTCACCATCGGCTGCCTCGAGGTGCCGCGCAAGGAGGCAACCGGCTTCGGCGTCATGCATGTCGACGCCAAGGACCGCATCGTCACCTTTCTGGAAAAGCCCAAGGACCCGCCGGGCATGCCCGACAAGCCCGATATGGCGCTCGCTTCCATGGGCATCTATGTTTTCGAAATGAGTTTTCTCGCCGATCAATTGCGCCGCGATGCCGCCGACAAGTCGTCGAGCCGCGACTTCGGCAAGGACATCATCCCGCACATCGTCAAGAACGGCAAGGCGGGGGCGCACCGTTTCACCCGTTCCTGCGTGCGCTCGGCGCAAGAAAGCGAAACCTACTGGCGCGACGTCGGCACCGTCGATGCCTATTGGGAAGCCAATATCGATCTGACCGACGTGCTGCCGGCGCTTGATCTCTACGACCGGGAATGGCCGATCTGGACCTACAGCGAGGTGACGCCGCCCGCCAAATTCGTCCATGACGAGGACGGCCGGCGCGGCCAGGCGGTCGCCTCGCTGGTGTCGGGCGGCTGCATCGTTTCCGGCGCATCGCTGCGCCGCTCGCTGCTCTTCACCGGGGTCAGGGTCAATTCCTACACGACGATGGAAGAGGCGGTGGTGCTGCCCTTTGTGCAAGTCGGCCGCAATGCCAGTCTGAAGCGGGTGGTGATCGACCGCGGCGTGGTCATTCCCGAGGGGCTGGTGGTTGGCGAAGATGCGGAACTGGACGCCAGGCATTTCCGCCGCACCGCCAACGGCGTGTGCCTGATCACCCAGCCGATGCTCGACAAACTCGCGACATGAAGGTGCTGGCGGCCGCGTCGGAAATCTATCCGCTGGTCAAGACCGGCGGCCTCGCCGATGTGGTGGGGGCACTGCCCGGCGCCTTGCAGCCGCGGGGCGTTGCAATCAGGACGCTGGTTCCGGCCTATCCGGCTGTCGCCAAGGGGCTCGAACGCGGCAGCATTGTGCATCGCTATGGCAATCTGTTCGGCGGCCCCGCCACGGTGATCGCCGGCCAGGCCCACGGGCTCGACCTCCTGGCGCTCGATGCGCCGCATCTCTTCAAGCGGCCGGGCAATCCCTATCTGGGGCCCGACGGCAAGGACTGGCCCGACAATGCCCAGCGCTTCGCCGCCCTGGCGCTGGCCGCGGCCGATGTGGCGCGCGGCGCCATAAAGAACTACGCGCCCGACATCCTGCATGTGCACGACTGGCAGGCGGCACTGGCGCCCGCCTATCTGAAATTCGGACGCGGCGGGCCGAAAACGGTCATCACCATTCACAACATAGCTTTTCAGGGGCAATTCCCCGCCGCGCTGTTTGCCTCTCTGAAAATGCCGCAGGCCGCCTTCGCCATCGACGGCATCGAGTACTACGGCAATGTCGGCTATCTCAAGGGCGGCCTGCAATGCGCCGACGCAATCACCACGGTGAGTCCCACCTATGCGGAAGAGATCCGCACGCCGGAATTCGGCATGGGGCTGGACGGCGTCCTTCGGGCGCGGCGCGACGCACTCTCCGGTATCGTCAACGGCATCGACACGGAGGTATGGAATCCGGCAACCGATCCCAACATCGCCGCGGCCTACGATACCGCAACACTGGCCAAGCGCGAGGTCAACAAGCGCGAGATCGAAAAGCGCTTCGGTCTCGAACGCGATGACGGCATGCTCTATTGCGTGGTGAGCCGGCTCACCGGGCAGAAGGGCATGGACATTTTCGCGGGTGTCCTCGACCGCATGGTTGTCTCGGGGGCACGGCTGGCACTGATCGGGCAGGGTGAGGCCCAGATCGAGAAGGACATTTTGGCCGCGGCCCGGCGTCACAAGGGGCGCATCGGCGTGGTCACCGCCTATGACGAAGCGCTGTCGCATCTGCTGCAGGCGGGCGCCGATGCCATTCTGGTGCCATCGCGCTTCGAGCCTTGCGGCCTTACCCAGCTCTACGGCCTGCGCTATGGCTGCGTGCCGGTTGTGGCGCGCACCGGCGGACTTGCCGACACGATTATCGACGCCAATGAGGCGGCGCTTGCAGCAGGGGTGGCGACCGGCATCCAGTTCACGCCCGTCGATGCCACCTCGCTCGAGAACGCCATGGCCCGCGCCATGCGGCTGTTTGCCGACCGCAACACATGGCGCAATCTGCAACGGCGCGGCATGCGAACCGATGTATCCTGGACGCGCAGTGCCGCGGCCTATGCCGCGCTCTATCACAAGCTGCACAAGGCAAGCTGAGAGGCGGAGATGATCGCGACAGTTGTCACGAAACCGTTCGAAGGCCAGAAGCCGGGAACCTCGGGATTGCGCAAGAAGGTCTCGGTGTTCCAACAGCCGCATTATACCGAGAATTTCATTCAGTCGATCTTCGATGCACTCGAGGGCTTTGCCGGCAAGACCCTGGTGATCGGCGGCGATGGCCGCTTTCTCAATCGCGAGGTGATCCAGACGGCGATCCGCATGGCCGCGGCCAATGGTTTCGGCCGGGTGATCGCCGGCCGCGATGGACTCCTGTCGACACCGGCGGCATCGAACATCATCCGGCAATACAAGGCCTTCGGCGGCATCGTGCTCTCCGCCAGCCACAATCCGGGCGGACCCGACGGAGATTTCGGCATCAAGTACAACGCCGGCAATGGCGGACCCGCGCCCGAGAAGATCACCGACCGCATCTTCGCCAGAACCAAGACGATATCGTCTTACCGGATCGTGGAAGCGGCCAATATCGATCTATCGCGCGAGGGCACGTCGAAAATCGACAGCATGACCGTCGAGGTCATCGATCCCGTGTCAGACTATGCCGCACTGATGCAAAAACTGTTCGACTTCGACGTGATCGGAGGCTTGTTCAAGTCCGGCTTCCGCATGCGCTTCGACGCCATGCATGCCATTACCGGACCTTATGCAAAGGCCATTCTCGAAGACGCCCTCGGTGCAGATGCCGGAACGGTCGTCAATGGGACGCCCTTGCCGGATTTCGGAGGCCATAGCCCCGATCCCAACCTTGTCCATGCCAAGGAGCTTTACGATCTGCTGATGTCGCCGGCCGCACCCGATTTCGGCGCGGCCTCGGACGGCGATGGCGACCGCAATCTGGTGATCGGCCGCGGCCAGTTTGTGACGCCGTCGGACTCGCTCGCCATGCTGGCGGCCAACGCGCATCTGGCGCCTGGCTATGCCAAGGGCCTTGCCGGCATCGCGAGGTCCATGCCGACGAGTGCCGCCGCCGACCGGGTAGCCGGGAAGCTCGGCATCAAGTGCTACGAGACGCCCACGGGCTGGAAGTTCTTCGGCAAACTGCTCGACGCCGGCATGGCGACAATCTGCGGCGAGGAGAGTGCGGGCACCGGCTCCGACCACGTGCGCGAGAAGGACGGGCTGTGGGCGGTGCTGCTGTGGCTCAACATCCTGGCGAAGCGGCGGCGGAGCGTCGCCGAAATCGTTGGCGAGCATTGGCGGACATACGGCCGCAATTATTACACCAGGCACGATTACGAAGAGGTCGATGCCGACGCCGCCAACGGACTGGTGCGCGACTTGCGCAACACGCTCGGCCGCCTGCCGGGCATGCACGGTATCACGGCCGCCGACGATTTTGCCTATGACGATCCCGTCGACGGTTCGCGCACTACGGGCCAGGGCATCAGGGTGATGTTCGAAGGCGGCTCGCGTATCGTCTACCGGCTTTCCGGAACCGGCACGGCGGGCGCCACCTTGCGCGTCTATATCGAGCGCTATGAACCCGACGCGGCAAAACATGGGCTCGATACCCAGCAGGCACTCGCCGAACTCATTCAATTGTCGCGGACGCTCGCCGGCATCGAGGCCCGGACGGGCCGCGCCGCGCCATCGGTGATCACCAGAAGCCGCGGCTTTCGACCGGCGGCGGCACACCCGGCCCGCCCGGCGTTTTTCCGCGCGACGGCGGCGTCAATGTATCTGTCGTGTCGCGGCATGGCGAACGCATCCATTTCTGTCTCTTCGATGCGAGGGCTGAGAAGGAAACCCATCGCTTTGCCCTGCCGCGGCGCCTGGGCGATCTTCACTTCGGTTTCATAGAAGGTGTGACGGAGGGGATGCGCTATGGCCTCCGCGCCGAAGGGCCATGGGAGCCCACCGCCGGCCACCGCTTCGACATGGCGAAACTGCTGATCGATCCCTATGCCAGCCGGATTGACCGGCCCTTCGTGCAGCGGCCGGAATTGGCCGAGAGAGGCCGCGACACGGCATCGCTGGTCCCCAAATGCGTCGTCACGGGACCTTGCGAGACTGCGGTGCCACTGCCGCCATTCACGCCCGGCCTGATCTATGAGATTCCGGTCAAGGCGTTCAGCAAGCTTCATCCCGGCGTGCCTGCCGTCGTGCGTGGTACCGTGGCGGCACTGGCGGAGCCCGCGGTCATCGCCCATCTGCACAAGCTCGGCATCGACACGGTCGAGCTCATGCCGCTTGCGGCCTGGATCGACGAACGGCATCTGCCGCCCCTGGGCCTCGGCAACGCATGGGGCTACAACCCGGTGAGCTTCATGGCGCCGGATCCGCGGCTGGCGCCGGGCGGCCTCGCCGACATCCGCACTGCCGTCGAAGCAATGCATCGCGCCGGCATCCGAGTCATTCTCGATGTGGTGTTCAACCATACGGGTGAGAGCGACGAAAAGGGCGCCACCCTGTCGCTGCGCGGCCTCGACAATGCGCTCTACTACGCACATGAGGAGGACGGCCGGCTCGTCAATCACACGGGCTGCGGCAATACGCTGGCGCTCGACCGCCCACCGGTCGTGCAACTTGTCATGGCCGCGATGCGCCTCTGGGCCACAGCTTGCGGCATCGATGGGTTCCGTTTCGATCTGGCGACGGTGATGGGCCGAACAACTGGAGGGTTTTCATCCGACGCGCCGCTCTTTGCGGCGATCGCGCAGGATCCGCTTCTCTCGAAACTAACCATGATCGCCGAGCCTTGGGACGTGGGCGAAGGAGGCTACCGGCTCGGCCAATTTCCGCCGCGCTGGCTGGAATGGAACGACCGCTACCGCGACGAAGTGCGGCGCTTCTGGCGCGGCGATCGATTTGCATCCGGTGCCCTGGCCACAAGACTTGCCGGCTCGTCCGATATCTTTGCGCCACGCCGGAGCCCATCGCGGAGTGTCAATTTTCTCGCCGCCCATGATGGCTTTACCTTGAAGGACGCCGTCACCTACCGGGTCAAGGACAATGCCGCCAATGGCGAGGGCAATCGCGACGGCAAGGCCGACGAAGTTACATGGCCCGGCGGCGATATCCGTGCGCTGCTTGCCACCCTGTTCGTGTCGCGCGGCACGCCGATGTTGACGGCGGGCGACGAGTTCGGCCGCAGCCAGCGCGGCAACAACAACGCCTATGCCCAGGATAATGAAACCACCTGGCTCGACTGGAGCCGCGCCGATGCCGGTCTTCTAGAATTCACGGCAGCGCTCGCCCGGCTCCGCAAGAACCATCCGCTGCTGACCGACGACAGGTTTCTCACCGGCAGGAGCGCCGGCGCGGCAGACTTGCCGGACGCAATATGGCTTGGCGGCGACGGGCGCCCCATGGACTGGCATGGACCGGACGCCCGCGTTCTTGGCCTCGTCCTTGCCTCGGATGAC
>JANMQB010000213.1:0-6921 GCA_031370155.1 Hyphomicrobiales bacterium
ATTTGATGATGTCGACGGCGCGCTCGGCCATGCGGTTGGCGAGATCCTGGATGGTGATCGCCTCGGGGATGACCACTTCGCGGCTCATCTTCTCGGTGGGCCGCTGGAATCCCTGGGCCTGCTTCTTCAGCCGCTCGGTGCGGCGGCGGAAAGCGGCGACCGAGCGGGCCCGCTCCTCGTCGTCGGCGAGCGCGTTGGCGACGGTGAGCTTGCCGCGCCGTCTCTCCATGTCGGACTTGGTGCGGCTGGGGGCTGGAATCTTGATGTCGCGCTTGATCCGGCTGGTCTTGCCGCGGGCCTCGTCCTCGTCGTCGGCTTCAGCCGCCACGGCGGTCCTTGGGGCGAGCTTCTTGGCCGCTTCCTCGGCCTTGCGCTTGCCTTCCTCCTCGGCCCGGTGGCGGGCGTCTTCCTCGGTCTTGCGCTTGGCGGCGGCCTCGCGGTCGCGGCGGTCCTTCTCGTCATGCTCGATGCGGCGCTTGGCTTCCGTTTCCTGGCGCTTGCGCTCTTCGGCCTCGCGGACCCGGGAATCGGCGAGCGCCCGGTCGCGCGCCTCCTTCTCTTCGGCTGTGAGCGTGCGGAGCACCACGCCGGACCGCGCCGGCTGGGCCGCGGCCGGTGCCGCAGCAGCGGGCCTGGCGGGTGTCGCCACCTTCGGCTGCACCTGGAACTGCGATTTGGCCTCGGCCGCGGCAGGCCGATCCTCGCCGAAACGCTTGCGTTTGGTCTCGACCACCACCGTCTTGCTGCGGCCATGGGCGAAACTTTGCTTGACGCGGCTCTGCTCGACCGCCGGCCGCTTGAGGGTCAGCGTTCCACCGCCGCTGCGCGCGGCGTCGGGCTTGCGGTCGTTGCTGTCGTTACTGTCGGTCATGCTTTCTCTTCAGATATGGTGGCGCCCGGCTGAGCGTCATAGATTTCAATCCGCCGCACCGCGGCGAGGAGCTTTTCGGCAAGCCCCCCCTTGGCCACGGCAGCATGTATCACATTTGACCGGCCAAACGCCAAATCCAATTCATCCACATGGAATAGGCCGATCTTTATGACCTCCGGCGCCGCCATCCGGTCGAGTTTGCGGGTGCCGTCGGCGCTGGCTTCCGCCGCATGCACCAAGACCCGCGCCCGGCCCTTTGCCAGCATCTCCTCGACCTTGCCGAAGCCGGCCACCGCCTCACCCGCCTTCTTGGCGAGAGACAGATAGGAGAGTGCGGCCTTGCGCAACAGCTGCCCGATCGTTTCCGGCAGATCGGCGGCGGCCTTGGTGTCGGCGGAAAAGCCCTTGGAAAACAGGTTCTTCTTCGCCGCCTCCGCCACCCTGGCCCGGCTGAGCGCCACCCACACGCCGCGCCCCGGCAGCTTGCGGGCGAGATCCGGCACCGCCTCGCCCGAAGGCCCGCGCACGAAACGGATAAGCGCCGCCTCGTCCATCACCTCGCGGCTCACGATGCACATGCGCTCGGCCAACTCCGCGTCCGCCTCCATCATTCCAACTTCTCCTCAGGCCTTGGTTTCCGCCGCGGTGTCCGCGACGGGCGCCTCCTCGGCAACCGGCGCCTCGATCCAGCCCGCCTTGACGCGCGCCGTCATGATCATGGCACTGGCCTCCTCGGCCGGGATTTCGAGATCGGACAAGGCCCCCTTGTGCTTGACGGTCTCGCCAGGCTTGCGCTCGGTCCAGCCGATCAGATCGTCGGTGGCGCAGCCGGCCAGATCCTCGACCGACTTGATGCCCGCCTCGCCGAAGGCCACCAGCATCGCCGGGGTCACGCCTTCGACATCCTTGAGTTCGTCCAACACACCCAACTCCTTGCGTTTGGCGTCCTGCTGGGCCGCCATGCGCTCGAGATATTCGCGCGCCCGGTTCTGCAACTCCTCCGCCGTCTGCTCGTCGAGGCCGCCGATCGAGGCGATCTCGCGCAGCTCGACATAAGCCACTTCCTCGACCGAATCGAAACCTTCCGAAGCCAGCAGCTGGGCCAGCGTCTCGTCGACGTCGAGCGCTTCGGTGAAGCGCTGGGTGCGGGCGGCGAATTCCTTCTGGCGGCGCTCCGATTCCTCGGCCTCGGTCATGATGTCGATATCCCAGCCGGTGAGTTGCGAGGCGAGCCGCACATTCTGGCCGCGCCGGCCGATGGCCAGCGACAGTTGCTCGTCGGGCACCACGACCTCGATGCGCTCGGCTTCCTCGTCGAGCACCACCTTGGTGACTTCGGCCGGGGCCAGCGCGTTGACCACGAAGGAGGCGACATCGGGCGACCACTGGATGATGTCGATCTTCTCGCCCTGCAGTTCGTTGACCACCGCCTGGACGCGCGAGCCGCGCATGCCGACGCAGGCGCCCACCGGATCGATCGAACCGTCCTTGGACCTCACCGCGATCTTGGCGCGCGCGCCCGGATCGCGGGCGACCGAGACCACCTGGACCACGTTGTCGTAGATTTCCGGCACTTCCTGGCCGAACAGCCTGGACATGAATTCCGGGTGCGTGCGCGACAAAAATATCTGCGGACCGCGCTGCTCGCGGCGCACGTCGTAGACATAGGCGCGGATGCGGTCGCCGGGGCGGAAGGTCTCGCGCGGCAGCGATTCATCGCGCCTGACGATCGCCTCGCCGCGGCCCAGATCGACGATGACATTGCCGTATTCGACGCGCTTAACTGTGCCGTGGACGATTTCGCCGATGCGGTCCTTGTATTCGTCATACATGCGCTCGCGCTCGGCGTCGCGCACCTTCTGGACGATCACCTGCTTGGCGTTCTGGGCGGCGATGCGGCCGAAATCGACGGGCGGCAGGGGCTCGGCGATGAAGTCGCCGAGCGTTGCCGCGGGATTGCGCCGGTTGGCCTAGGCGAGACTGATTTCGGTGGCTTCGTTCTCCACCTTCTCGACCACCAGCAGGAGGCGGTTCAGCCGCGTCTCGCCGGTCTTGGCGTCGATTTCGGCGCGGATTTCGTTTTCCGCGCCATAGCGCGCCTTGGCGGCGCGGGTGATCGCCTCTTCCATCGCCGACAGCACGACCGACTTGTCGATCGACTTCTCGCGCGCCACCGCGTCGGCGATTTGCAGAAGCTCGATCCGGTTGGCGCTTACCGCGGGTTCAGCCATTGTCTTCACTCCATCTTTTCAGAAATTTTGTCTTCGTCGATTTCGGCCCCGTCGGCGTAACCCGAGACGGGCAGGCGGGCACGGGCCGCCGCAATCAATTGGTCGGTCAGCATCAGGCGCGCTTCGCCGATATCGGCGAACGGCACGCCCACCAGCAGCGGCTCCTGGCCAGCTTCCGGGTTCTCGATATAGAGCCGCACCTCGCCCTCGTGATAACCTTCGAGGTGTCCGCGGAAGCGCTTGCGTCCTGCGACCGGAACGGCCATCTCGATTTTCGCTTCATGCCCCACCCAGCGCTCGAAGTCCCGAGGCCGCACCAGCGGCCGGTCGATGCCGGGCGAGGACACTTCGAGCTGATAGCGCGAGGCGATCACATCCTCGACATCGAGCATGGGGGAGATCGCCCGGCTCACCTTTTCGCAATCGTCGATCGAAAAAGTGCCGTCCGGCCGCTCGGCCATGATCTGCAAGGTGGGCCCGCTCATCTTGACGCGCACCAGCCGGAAGCCCATGCCCTGCAACGTGGGCTCGACCAGCGCGGCGACCCTTAGCGAAGGCCCCGTCTCCCGCCTCAGTCTTTGGTCCGTCATCGTCTCCTTCGGGCAATGAAAAAGGCGGGCCCCGGTCCGGGACCCACCCTCATATGATCCACCTGAGTGGCTATGTGAGTGAACTTAAGTTGGCGCTGATATAGGCCCTGAAACGGCTTTCCGCAAGGGGAATCGGGGGTGGCTGCAATTCTTTGACCTTCTCTCCATGGCCGCCCTTTGAGGCGGCCATCCAGTCTGTCCAGCCCGCTGGATCACCGCCTGCAAATCCCGCAGCGGCGCTCCAGGCGACACCATCAACGGCAAACCGCCATGTCCGGAATGGCCCATTGACCGGTCATTGTGCGCAGGTGGCCAAACCGACGCGATTGACCGTAAGCGGAAATTTGAGTGAGGGTCATCGTCCGACGACGATCTTCGGAAGAGCTACCGCATCAATTCAAATCGTTCGAAACGGCTTCGACCGAACTTGCGTCGATAGATGCTAGGCGTCAAACCAACCTTGCGCTTGAATAGCCGCCTGAACGACGCCGGGTCTTCGTAGCCCACTTCACGTCCGATTTGGTCAACGGCAGCGCTACTGGTTTCAAGCATCTCCTTGGCTTCCTCGACGCGCAGCGCGTGCACATAGTCCATGGGGCCGTATCCCGTCGCACGCTTGAACCTGCGGGCAAATGTTGTGGACGGAAGCCCCGATCGCTCCACCATCGCGGTGATAGGGTTCGGATTTTCATAGTGCTCGGCGATCCACACTTGGCATTCATTCACGACGCCGTCATCGTACGGGATGCCCTGGGCCATGGCAGCGAACGATGCCTGGATTTCTTCCCGGTTCGGGATCAGCCAGAATTTGGCGGTTTGAGCGGCATGCTCTACACCACAAAATCGTGTGATGAGGTACAGCGCTAATTCTTGCCAGGCTGTCGACCCGCCCGAAGTCACAATTTGATTTTCATGCCCCGAAACGCACAAATCAAGGTCGAGGCGCAGTCGAACTTCAGGATAGTGTATTCTGAACAGATCGCGGTAAGCCCAATGGGATGACGCTTCCCAGCCATTGAGCAACCCGGCTTCCGCCAACATGACCGCACCTGTGCACGCCGAGGCCATCGTCGTGCCACGGCCCTGTTGGTTTAAAAGCCAGTGGAAATTCCGTTCGTCGTGATCTTTCGGTGGAGTTGAGGCCGATATCGCGCGAGCCGCAACGAGTGCGACATCGGTGTCTTCCACTTCTTCGACACTAAAATGCGGTGATACAAGAACACCGCCGGCGCATTGAAAGGGTTCCCGCCCTGCGGCGACAATGCGCACATCGAACTGCGGTTCGACACGCTTTCCCGTAACAAACGTTTGCCAGCCGACACCGACCGAGTTGAGCACGTCAAACAGCCCATACAGGGTAGATGCTGACGTGTCGGTTGTTGCCAGAATGCTTACGGTCGTTGGCCGTTTCGACATGTTGGTGCGCCGCATTCTTGGTGATATTGGTAAATTTGCCTCTGTTTTGAAAGTTCCGCCTCTTCTCAGTCAAGGGCGACGAATTTAGGCTGGTAGCAGAAATTTCATCGGTTACAAATAGGGGATGCAGCTCATGGATGATCTACAAGTAACCACGCTTGACGGGCTGGGGGCCGTGATCGAAAGCGGTTCCGTAGAGGAATTCAGGGGTGGACTACGCGGCCCATTGTTGTTTGCGGGCGACGCAGGATACGACGAGGCACGTGCCATTTGGAACGGCTCGATCGATAGACACCCGGCGATCATTGCCCAATGTTCAGGCGCGGCCGATGTGATCGACGCAATCAATTTTGCCCGCAAGCACGACCTCTTGGTTGCCGTGCGCGGTGGTGGCCACAACGTTGCCGGCAACGCAGTTTGCGACGGCGGCTTGGTCATCGATCTATCGACCATGAATGGCGTGCGTGTCGACCCGACTGCGCGAAGGGCGCACGTCGGCGGCGGCGCGCTTCTCGGCGATGTAGACCGAGAGACACAGGCTTTTGGACTCGCTGCACCGCTCGGCGTGGTGTCGCTCACCGGCGTCGCCGGATTGACCCTGTGCGGTGGGCTGGGCTGGTTGCGCCGAAACCACGGCATGGCTTGCGACGCCCTCGTATCGGTCGATATCGTGACCGCCGACGGCAACTTGGTCTCCGCCAGCAAAACTAAGAACCCCGACCTGTTCTGGGGCATTCGCGGCGGCGGCGGGAACTTCGGCGTGGTGACGTCATTCGAGTTCGAGCTTTACTCGGTCGGGCCGATGGTCACCCTCTGCGCCCCCTTCTACCCCCTGAATAAGGATTCTGGCGACGTTATCCGCCGATGGCGCGATTTCATGGCCGCAGCGCCCGAGGATATATCGTCGAACTGCCTTATCTGGAGCATCCCGGCCCACCCCAACTTCCCCGAAGAACTGCAAGGCACGCCCGTGATCATCACCGCTGCCGTTCACTCAGGCATGCTCGAAGATGGCGAGCGGCTTTTGCAGCCCTTGCGCGACCTCGGCACGCCCGTGCTCGATCTCAGCGGGCCGGTTCCCTACGCCGGCGTGCAATCCGCTTTCGATCCTCTGTTCGCCAAGGGTGAACGGCAGAACTACTGGAAATCACTCTATCTCGACACCCTCGACGACGGCGCAATCGAGCGCATCGTTGCGCGCGCGCTCGACCGGCCGAGCCCCTGGGCACTGATCGCGCTCTGGCATCTGGGCGGCGCCATGAACCGGGTTGATCCGGCGAAAACCGCCTTGGGCGAGCGTAGCGCACCCTACCTGTTAAGCCTTGACACATCGTGGACCGATCCGGCCGAAAACGAACGCGCGATCGCCTGGACACGCGCGGCGTGGGCCGAGATGAAGCCCTTTTCGCGGGGCGGCGCCTACCTCAACTTCCCCGGACAGGGCGAGGAAGGCGAGGCATTGCTGCGCGCCTCATACGGTAGCGCCAACTATGACCGTTTGGTCGAGCTGAAAACAAAATACGACCCAACGAACCTATTTCGGCTGAACCAAAACATCTTGCCGGCCAAGTAAATGGCAATTGGTAACGACACGAGGCTAATTGCCGAATGACCGCTCCTGGCCCTTCTGCGACATGACGAGGGACGCGAACGAAGACCGCTTTCAAGCCGGAAGCGGACATCCGTACGCCGGTCCGGCTAAGTCCGTTTCTGAGTTCACGCCCTAGTCCCGGAAAAGTCCGTGGGCGCTCGACCTCCCTTGGGATACTTGACTCCGTCAAGTAATTTGGCTTCGAATCTGGTACTCAAACCC
>JANMQB010000578.1:0-2993 GCA_031370155.1 Hyphomicrobiales bacterium
CCTTTGTAGATCGAGCGCACCACCGGCATGCGAAACAGCGCCCGGTCCCACCAGCCGAGCAGCGTGCGGCCGACGAGATTGGCGGCGAGCGCGCCGATCAGCGTGATGGCGACGAGGGCGAAGATCAGGCCGTAGCCCGGAATCTTGAACGGCAGATAGGTATCGGGATTGTAGACCGCCGGAATGAGCGGCTTCACCCAGCCATCGAACAAAGTGACGAACCAGTAGGTGGCCCAGATGGTGATGGCGATGGGGGCGGTGATGACCAGGCCGGTGAAGAAATAGGCGCGCAGCCGGCCGAGAAACGAGCCGTGCGGCTTGTGGCCGACGTCGTCGGTCTCGATGGGGCTGGGAGGTTCGGGGCTTGCCATGTCGCCCGGTTGATTGCATGAACTGTCGCGCTTTAGCAAGACTGACGGACTCATTATGGTTTTCGCAGTGGTTAAGCATGGCGCTGGGCATGGCCGTTATCGGATTCGAACATGTTCAGAGCGCCGACGCCTCAGAAATTCCCCTTCTCCCCGCACGCAGTGCGGGGAGAAGGTGGCCAAAGGCCGGATGAGGGGCCGGTGCCGCATCCGCTGACGAACAATTTGACTCGCGGAAAGACCACCCCTCATCCGGCGCGTGCCGCGCCACCTTCTCCCCGCCGCAAGCGGCAGGGAGAAGGGGAAATTGGGGAGAGGCTTTTCTATGCATACGATAGTGGGGGCGAGGGGAAAATTTTACTGCTCCGCCGAGGCGCTGCGATTGGAGCGCGCCGGGTACTGATCGGCCCAGACGCGGGCCCGGGCCTCGGCCTCGAGCCGTTCTTCGTCGCTGACCGCCGCCACCAGCCGATCGAAGCGGTCGAAGATTTCCGGGTTTTCCTCGGGCCGCGCCGACTGCTGCGCCAGGATGTACCACATCACCGCGCGGGTGCGGTCCATGCGTACCAGCTTGCCCGCCCAATAGAGATCGCCGAGATAGGCCTCGGATTGGGCATGGCGCTTGCGGGCCGCGGCGATCAGCCATTTGAGGCCCTGCTGCGGGTTCAGCTTCACGCCCTGGCCCTTGATGTTCATGATGCCGAGGGCGTATTGCGCCGCCGGGTGGCCGTAGGTGGTGGCGACCTTCAGATAGGTGCGGGCCGCCGCGGCGGGATTCTCCGCGATGCCGGCGGCGGCAATGCCGGTGCGCTGGTAGTCGGCGATCCGCACCAGCGCATCGACGCAAATCCGCAGCCGCTTCTGGTCGGGTTCCTCGGGATCGTAGAGTTCCGCCACCCGCGAATAATAGGAATAGGCCGTGGCATCGTCGCGCGGCACGCCGCGGCCGGTGCGGTACATGTGGCCCAGATACCAGTCGGCTGCTATGTTGCCGTCTTCCGAGGCGCGGCGGAAAAATTTCAGGGCGCGGGCGTAGCTGCCGTTGTTGTAGGCCTTCTTGGCCCTCTTGAAATCGTCGGTCCAGAACGGGATGTCGATTTCGGGAAGGCTGATTTCGGGAGCGGCCGGCAGATACGAATAGAATTCGGCGAAGGCGCCCTCGCCGGCGCGGGCGCCGCGCGGCGGCAGCAGCGCAAGCACCAGCAGCGCCAGAACCGCCGAGAGGACGGTTCTCGTCAAACGCGCAACGCCGCTATTGGCGCAGCGGTCAGATATCGGCGTAACAAACACCTTCTTTCGATCCTCCCGGATGCGTCACCGCACCCGAAACAGCGGGGCCGACCTGCTGTGCGTATTTCCAAAGAGCGCCCGAGCCATAGCCGTGCTCGCGGGGTTTCCAAGTCTTCTTGCGGGCGGTGAACTCCGCTTCGCTGACATTGCAGGTGAGCGTGCCGGCAATGGCATCGAGTGTCACGATGTCGCCGTCCTGCAACAGTCCGATGGGCCCGCCGAGCTGGGCTTCGGGACCGACATGGCCGACGCAGAAGCCGCGGGTGGCTCCCGAGAAGCGGCCGTCAGTGATGAGCGCCAGCTTGTCGCCCATGCCCTGGCCGTAGAGGGCCGCCGTCGTCGACAGCATCTCGCGCATGCCGGGGCCGCCGCGCGGGCCTTCGTAGCGGATGACCAGAACTTCGCCTTCCTTGTATTTGCGGTTCTTCACCACCTCGAAGCAGGCTTCCTCGCTGTCGAAGCAGCGGGCGGGACCGGAAAATTTCAGATTGGTCATTCCGGCCACCTTGACGATGGCGCCTTCGGGCGCGAGGTTGCCCTTGAGGCCGACGACGCCGCCGCTCTTGCTGATCGGCAGGTTGGCCGGGCGGACCACGTCCTGATCCGGGTTCCATTTCACGCTCGCCATGTTTTCGGCCATGGTGCGGCCGGTCACCGTCATGCAGCCGCCGTGCATAAAGCCGTGGTCGAGCAGCGTCTTCATCAAGAGCGGAATGCCGCCCGCCTCGTACATGTCCTTGGCCACGTATTTTCCGCTGGGCTTCAGATCGGCGATATAGGGGGTGCGCTTGAAGATTTCGGCGACATCGAAGAGATCGAACTTGATGCCGCATTCATGGGCGATTGCCGGCAGATGCAGGGCGGCATTGGTGGAGCCGCCGGAGGCCGCAACCACGGTTGCGGCATTTTCCAGGGCTTTCAGCGTGACAATGTCGCGCGGCCGGATGTTGCGGGCAACGAGTTCCATCACCTTCTCGCCCGCGGCGAAGCAGAAGGTATCGCGGATTTCGTAAGGGGCCGGCGCGCCGCAGGAATAGGGCAGCGCCAGACCGATCGCCTCGGCCACCGTCGCCATGGTGTTGGCGGTGAATTGCGCGCCACAAGACCCGGCCGAAGGACAGGCGACCTGCTCGAGCTCATAGAGATCGGCATCCGACATATTGCCGACCGAATGCTTGCCCACCGCCTCGAACACGTCCTGTACGGTGACCGGCTTGCCCTTGAAGGTACCGGGCAGGATCGAGCCGCCATAGATAAACACCGAGGGCACATTGAGGCGCAGCATGGCCATCATCATGCCGGGCAGCGACTTGTCGCAACCGGCAACCCCCACGA
>JANMQB010000579.1:0-1562 GCA_031370155.1 Hyphomicrobiales bacterium
CATGGACGAGAAAATCGATCTTGCCCCATTGCTTCTTGAGCGCCGCGAAGACCGCATCGACGGTGGCGATATCCTCGACATCGCAGGGCAGCAGCAATTTCGATCCCACCTCATCGGCGAGCGGCTTTACCCGCTTGCCGAAGGCCTCGCCCTGGTAGGTGAAGGCGAGTTCGGCGCCGTGTTTATGCAATTGCGAGGCGATGCCCCAGGCAATCGAGTGATCGTTCGCCACTCCCATCACCAGGCCGCGGCGGCCGCTCATCAATTTGTTGTTCATGTAATCAGCCGTTGTAGCGCTGGAGGACGAGGGTGGCGTTGGTGCCGCCGAAACCGAAGCTGTTCGACATTACCGTGTCGATTTTCGCGTTGTCCTTGCGCTGGCGCATGATCGGCAGGTCGGCGAATTCCGGATCGATCTCCTCGATATTGGCGCTCTCGCAGATGAAGCCGGATTGCATCATCAGGATCGAGTAGATCGCCTCCTGCACGCCGGTGGCGCCGAGCGAATGGCCGGTCAGCGATTTGGTGGCCGAAATCGCCGGAATGTCCCTGCCGAAGACCTCGCGGATCGCCTCGATCTCCCTTTTGTCGCCGATCGGCGTCGAAGTGGCGTGCGGGTTGATGTAGTCGATCTTGTCCTTGACCGTCGCCATGGCCAGCCGCATGCAGCGTGCAGCACCCTCGCCCGAAGGCTGCACCATGTCAAAGCCGTCCGAAGTGGCGCCATAGCCCACGAGCTCGGCATAGATTTTGGCGCCGCGCGCCTTGGCGTGTTCGAGTTCCTCGAGCACCACCGTGCCGCCGCCGCCGGCGATCACGAAGCCGTCGCGGTTCTTGTCATAGGCGCGAGACGCCTTCTCCGGGGTGTCGTTGTATTTCGACGACATGGCCCCCATGGCGTCGAACAGCACCGACAGCGTCCAGTCCAGTTCCTCGCCGCCGCCGGCGAACATCACGTCCTGTTTGCCCCACTGGATCATCTCGGCGGAATTGCCGATGCAGTGGGCCGAAGTGGCGCAGGCCGAGGAGATCGAATAATTGACGCCGCGGATGCCGAAGGGGGTGGCCAGCGTCGCCGAATTGGTGCTCGACATGGCGGCGGGAACCGCGAAGGGCCCGACCCGCTTTGGCCCCTTCTGGCGGGTCGTATCGGCGGCGGCCACAATGGTTTTCGTCGAAGGCCCGCCCGAACCCATGATGATGCCGGTGCGGTCGTTCTTGACGTCCTTCTCTTCGAGGCCCGAATCAACGATCGCCTGCTGCATGGCGGCATAGTTCCACGCCGCCCCGTCGCCCATGAAGCGCCGCGCCCGCCGGTCGATCTGATCGAGATCGTATTTCGGCGCGCCGTGCACCTGGCAGCGGAAACCCAGCCGCTCATAGTCGTCCGCCTTGACGATTCCGCTCTTGGCTTCGCGCAGCGAGCCGAGAACTTCCTGTACATTGTTGCCGATGCTCGACACGATGCCGAGGCCGGTGACGACCACTCGCCGCATATCGATCCTCTCCTCAAGCGGGGTTGGTCTGGAACAGGCCGACCCGCAAATCACTTGCCGTATAAA
>JANMQB010000248.1:0-2702 GCA_031370155.1 Hyphomicrobiales bacterium
GAAGCGATGGGTTGCCGGGACAAGCCCGGCAACGACACAATTTAGGTAGGAAAACGCGCATGGCCGACCTTCGCAGCAGTTTCGCCGGCATCAAGTCGCCTAATCCGTTCTGGCTGGCGTCCGCGCCGCCCACCGACAAGGAATACAACGTGGTGCGCGCCTTCAAGGCGGGCTGGGGCGGTGTCGTATGGAAGACACTAGGCGAGGAAGGCCCGCCCATCGTCAATGTCAACGGCCCCCGTTATGGCGCGATCCACGGGGCCGACCGCAGGCTCCTGGGCTTCAACAACATCGAGCTGATCACCGACCGGCCGCTGGAGGTAAACCTTCAGGAAATCAAGAAAGTGAAACGCGAATGGCCGGACCGCGCCATGATCGTCTCGCTCATGGTTCCCTGCGAGGAAGAGCCGTGGAAAAACATCCTGAAAAGCGTCGAAGACACGGAGGCCGATGGCGTCGAGCTCAATTTCGGCTGTCCGCACGGCATGTCGGAACGCGGCATGGGCTCGGCGGTAGGCCAGGTGCCGGAATATATCGAGATGGTAGCGCGCTGGTGCAAGAGCCACACACGCATGCCAGTGATCGTGAAACTCACGCCCAACATCACCGATGTCCGTCACGCGGCCCGCGCCGCCAAGCGCGGCGGCGCCGACGCCGTATCGCTGATCAACACCATTAACTCGATCACGGGGATCGATCTCGACAATTTCGCGCCCGAACCCACAATCGACGGCAAGGGCAGCCATGGCGGCTATTGCGGCCCGGCGGTGAAGCCGATCGCCCTCAGTATGGTGTCAGAAATCGCCCGCGACAAGGAAACCCATGGGTTCGCCATTTCCGGCATCGGCGGCGTCACCACCTGGCGCGATGCGGCGGAGTTCATCGCACTCTCCTGCGGCACGGTGCAGGTGTGCGCGGCGGCCATGACCTATGGCTTCCGCATCGTCGAGGAAATACGATCCGGCCTGTCGCGCTGGATGGACGAGAAGGGCTATCGCACAATCGAGGATTTCCGGGGGCGCGCCGTCGGCAATGTCACCGACTGGCAATATCTCAATCTCAATTACGTGACCAAAGCCCGCATCGATCAGGACCTGTGCATCAAGTGCGGCCGCTGTTACGCCGTCTGCGAGGACACCTCGCACCAGGCGATCATGAAGGAGAAGGCGGGCAAGCGCCATTTCGAGGTGATCGACGCCGAGTGCGTGGCCTGCAATCTCTGCATCGAGGTCTGCCCGGTGGAGAATTGCATCACCATGGAGCGGATGACCACCGGCACCGATCCGCGAACCGGGCGGAAAATCGATCCCGGATACGCCAACTGGACCACTCACCCCAACAATCCGATGGCCCTGAAGGCCGCCGAATAGCCATGCGGCTATCGCATAACGAGACGTTCCGTCGCTTGTAAACCTGACGTTGCCCCACTATGGTTGCTAAAGACGGCTGTTAAACGAGACTATCACTCATGCACGGAGCTGCCCCATTGCTCGTACCGGAACGTGTGCAGCGCTGCGACCATTGTCCGGTCCGTCATCAGGCGGTGTGCGGAGCCATGGACGAGGCGCAGATCGCCAAGCTCGGCCAGATCTCCCATCGCAAGAAACTCATCGCCGGCCAGACCATCATTTCCGCCGAAGAACCGGCCGATTTCTTCGCCAATGTCGTATCGGGAACGGTGAAGCTCACCAAGACCCTGCCCGACGGGCGCCAGCAGATCGTCGGCCTGTTGTTTGCACCCGATTTCCTCGGCCGCGCCTACAGCAAGACCAATCCCTATACGGCGGAAGCGGCGACCGACGTTGAAATCTGCACCTTCCCCCATGCCGCCTTCGAGCGGCTGGCCGGCGAATATCCCGGCCTGCAGCAGCGCCTGTTCCAGTACACCCTCGACGAGCTCGATGCGGCGCGCGAATGGATGCTGCTTCTGGGCCGCAAGACCGCCGAGGAGAAAGTGGCAAGTTTCCTGCTGATGCTGGCCAAGCGCAGCCTGATGATCGGCTGCAGCCACGCGAAGGCCCCTGACGTGCCGAGCTTCGAGCTGCCCCTCACCCGCGCCGACATGGCCGATTTCCTCGGCCTCACCATCGAAACCGTCAGCCGCCAGATCACCAAGCTCAAGACCGGCCGGGCGATCAGACTCGCCTCCAACCGGCTGATCCAGGTTCCCGACATCCAGCGTCTTGCCAAGATCGCCGGACAGGAGGAATTCAGCCTTTGATCTGCGTCAAGGACGCGGGGGCCGGTTCCCCTGCAATCTGCAAAAGACACGGAGGGCACGGCAATGACCTACAAAACCATAATGGTCTCGCTGAACGAGATCGGCCGGCTGTCGCAATTGATCGAGGCGGCGGCATTTCTCGGCCGGACCTTCAAGGCCCATATCTCCGGCCTCTATGTCATCCCCGCCGTGCAGATCTATCCCTCGGTGGGCTTCGAGGCCGCGCCCCAGGTGTTCGAGGGCAACCGCATCTATTTCAAGGAGAACACCGACAAGGTTAAAGCCACTTTCGAGACGGCGATGCAGAAGGAGGGCCTCAATTTCGACCTCCACACCGTCGACGCCCGAACCCCGCTGATCGCCGACGAGGTGATAGCCCACGGGCGCAGCGCCGATCTGATCGTGGTTTCGGCGACTAATCCCGACGAGATCACTGGTGTTGAACGCGATTTCGTCGAACAAACGATCATGGCCACCGGCC
>JANMQB010000249.1:0-3716 GCA_031370155.1 Hyphomicrobiales bacterium
CTCGAGCCGCACCCCGGCATAATAGAGTTCTTGGAACTGTTCCTTGAGCGTCCATTCGGTGATTTCGGCACAGGTGTCGATGTCGTGATCGCCGTCCATCAGGACTTCCGGTTCGACCATCGGCACGATGCCACCCGCCTGGCAGATCGCCGCATAGCGGGCGAGCGCGTGGGCGTTGGCATGAATGGCATTGTGCGAGGGCTGGTTCGGGCCGATGTCGATCACCGCCCGCCACTTGGCGAACTGCGCACCCAGCTTGGCGTATTCGGCGACGCGGGAAGCCAGGCCGTCGAGGCCTTCGGTGACGGTTTCGTTGTTCGACAGGGCCAGCGGCTTGGCGCCGGTGTCGAGTTTGATGCCGGGAACCGCGCCCGATGCCTTGATGATGTCGACCAGCGGGGTTCCGTCCTTGGCCTTCTGGCGGATCGTCTCGTCGAACAGGATGACGCCCGAGATACAGGTCTGCATCGCCTCCTTGGCGGTGAACAGCATCTCGCGGTAGTCGCGGCGGGTTTCCTCCGTGGACGGGGTATTGATCGCCTCGAGCCGCTTGGCGATCGAGGCGGTGCTTTCGTCGGCGGCGAGAATGCCCTTGCCGGGGGCGGCCATGCGGTGGGCGATGTCGGCGAGTTTGTCGGTCATGTGGGTTCCTCCAGGGCTTTGACACCGGGCAGGGGCTTGCCCTCGAGCCATTCGAGGAATGCGCCACCTGCCGTCGAAATGTAAGTGAAATCCGCCGCTACGCCGGCGCCATTGAGAGCCGCCACCGTATCGCCGCCACCGGCGATCGAGGCGAGCCTGCCGGACTTGGTCAGGCTTGCCGCATGCCGGGCGCAGGCGACGGTCGCCGCATCGAAGGGGGGAAGCTCGAAGGCGCCGAGCGGACCGTTCCACACCAGCGTCTTGGCCTGATCGAAGGTCCGGTTGATTGCAGCAATCGTCTTTGCGCCGACATCGAGGATCATGTCGTCGGCCGCGACATCGGCGAGCCCGACGGTGCGGCTTGGCGAATGGGCCTTGAACTGCTTGGCCACCACCACGTCGAGGGGCAGCAGCAAATTGCAGTTCCCGTCCTTGGCCTTGGCGATGATCTGCTTCGCGGTCGGCACCAGATCGGGCTCGCACAGCGACTTGCCGACCGGATGGCCCTGGGCGGCAAGAAAGGTGTTGGCCATGCCGCCGCCGATGACGATCGAATTGGCGTTGCCCGAAAGATTGCCGAGCAGATCGATCTTGGTCGAGACCTTGGCGCCGCCGACCACAGCGACGAGCGGGCGCTTCGGCTTCTCCAGCGCGGCTTCGAGGGCGCGAAGCTCCGCCTCCATGGCGCGGCCGGCATAGGCGGGAATGAAATGCGCCACTCCCTCGGTCGAGGAATGGGCCCGGTGCGCCGCCGAGAAGGCATCGTTGACGAAGAGATCGCCGAGGCCAGCCAAGAGCTTCGAGAAGGCGGCATCGTTCTTCTCCTCGCCCGGATGAAAGCGGGTGTTTTCCATCAGCACGCAGTGGCCGGGCTTGACCTCGATCGCGGGCCGCGACAGCCAGTCGGTGAAGATGAACTTGACCGGCCGGCCGAGGAGCTTCGCGAGCGCCGGCGCCACCGGCTTCAGCGACATCTCCGGCACGACCTTGCCCTTGGGCCGGTCGAAATGGGCAAGCACGATGACGGCGGCTTGTCTGTCGAGAAGCTCGCGCAGGGTGGGAATGACGCGCTCGATGCGGGTGGCGTCGCGCACTTCGCCGTTGTCGATCGGCACATTGAGATCGACGCGGACCAGGACGCGCCTGCCCGCGACGGAAGCCTTATCGAGGTTACGGAATGCCGGCATGCTATTTCCGCGCGGCCTTGACCGCGGCCTTGGCGGTGATCCCGAAATGCTTATACAGCATTTCCGCCGGCGCCGATGCACCGAAGCCGGTCATGCCGATGAAAGTGCCGTCGAGGCCGATGAAGCGGTCCCAGCCCTGACGCACGCCGGCTTCGATGGCGATCCGGATTTTTTCGGTGCCGAGGAGCTTTTCCTTATACGCCTTGCCCTGCTTCTCGAAGAGTTCCATCGACGGCACCGAGACGACGCGGGTAGGCGTTCCGGCCTTGTCGAGGGCGGCCTTCGCCTGCATGGCGATTTCGACTTCGGAACCCGAGGCGAAGATCACGGCCCTGGATTTCTTCGCCGATGCCGCCACTTCATAGGCGCCCTGTGCCGAGAGGTTCTTCGCCGCATAGGCGAGGCGCGCCGGTTTCAGCTTCTGGCGGGTGAGCGCCAGAATGCTGGGGCCATGCTTTTTCGCAAGCGCCAATTGCCAGCATTCGGCGGTCTCGACGGCGTCGCAGGGGCGCAAGACCGTGAGATTGGGGATGACGCGAAGCGATGCCAGATGTTCAATCGGCTGGTGGGTGGGACCGTCCTCGCCAAGGCCGATCGAGTCGTGGGTCATTACATAGATGACGCGCTGGCCCATCAATGCCGACAGCCGGATCGACGGGCGGCAGTAATCGGTGAAAACGAGGAAGGTGCCGCCATAGGGAATGACGCCGCCATGCAACGCCATGCCGCTCATGGCCGCCGCCATGCCATGCTCGCGGATGCCATAATAGACATAGCGCCCGCCATAATCGGCGGCGGTGAGCGGCTTAAGATCCTTGGTCTTGGTGTTGTTGGAGCCGGTCAGGTCGGCCGAACCGCCGACGGTCTCGGGCACGGCCACGTTGATCACGTCGAGTGCGTTCTGGGAAGAATTGCGCGTGGCGATCCACGGCGGATTCTTGGCCAGTTCCCGCTTGTAATTGGCAATCGCGGCATCGAAACCGGCCGGCAATTCGCCTGACATGAGACGCTTGAATTCGGCCTTGTGAGTGCTGGCCGCGAGGCGCTTCTCCCATTCGGCGCGGGCGGCTGAACCGCGCGATCCGGCGGCCCGCCATGCGTCGAGAATATCCTGCGGCACCACGAATGGCGGATGGTCCCAGCCCAGCGCCTTTCTGGCGCCGGCGACTTCTTCCACACCCAGTGGTGAGCCGTGGGTGGCGGCGGTGCCCTGCTTGGTGGGCGCGCCGAAGCCGATGATGGTCTTGCAGGCGATGAGCGAGGGCTTGTCGGAGGATTGCGCAGCCGCAAGGGCCGCTGCGATTTCTCCGGTATTGTGACCGTCGATTCGCGTGACGTTCCAGTTGGCGGCGGCGAAGCGGGCCAACTGATCGGTCGAATCCGAGAGGCTCACCTTGCCGTCGATGGAAATACCGTTGTCGTCCCACAGAACGATAAGATTGGCGAGCTTCAGGTGCCCGGCAAGGGTGATCGCCTCCTGCGAGACGCCTTCCATCAGGCAGCCGTCGCCCGCCAGCACATAGGTCTTGTGATTGACCAGATCGCCGCCGAAGCGGGCGTTGAGATGGCGTTCGGCGATGGCAAAGCCGACGGAATTGGCGAGGCCCTGGCCGAGGGGCCCGGTGGTCGTCTCGATGCCGGCGGCGTGGCCGAATTCCGGATGGCCCGCGGTCTTGGAGCCGAGCTGCCGGAAGTTCTTCAGCTCCTCGAGGGTCATGTCCTTGTAGCCAAGGAGGTAAAGCAGCGAATAAAGCAGCATCGAGCCGTGGCCGGCCGACAGGATGAAGCGGTCGCGGTCGGGCCAGGCGGGATCGGCGGCTTCGAAGTTGAGGAACTGGCTGAACAGCACGGTCGACACGTCGGCCATTCCCATCGGCATGCCCGGAT